>NZ_JBPGXO010000018.1:0-77858 GCF_056755555.1 Luteibacter sp. SVR4-7G
CACGGTGGTCATCGGATTGCCGCTGGGCGTCTGGCTGTTCCTGACCGCGCGCGGCCAGTTGCACGCGAAGCCGAAGCAGTACGGTGTCCTCTCCTTCGCGGTGAACGTGCTCCGCTCCATCCCGTTCATCATCCTGATGATCCTGCTGATTCCCGTGACGCAGGCCATCACCGGCGTGAGCATCGGCATCCGCGGCGCCATCGTGCCGCTGGTGATCGGCGCGGCGCCCTTCTTCGCTCGCCTGGTGGAAACCGCGCTGCGCGAGGTCGACCGCGGTGTGATCGAGGCCAGCCAGGCCATGGGGGCCACCACGATGCAGATCGTCTCGCGGGTGCTGCTGCCCGAAGCACGCGCGGGGCTCATCGCCAGCACGACCGTCACCGCCGTGGCGCTGGTCGGTTATACCGCCATGGGCGGCATCGTCGGCGCCGGCGGACTCGGCGCCCTGGCCTATCAATACGGTTACAACGGCTATAAACCGGACTACATGCTGGTGACCGTGGCCTTGCTCGTGGTACTGGTGCAGGTGCTGCAATCGGTGGGCGACCGGCTGGTGACGCGCTATAGCAGACGCTGAACGAGCGTCCGCACGCCTTTGCATGCGGCGGTATGGACGTCTATGCTGTCGCACCGCAACATAGCAATGGACGCCCCATGAAGAAGTACCTGCTGCCCCTCGTCTCCGCCCTCGCCGTGCTCGCGGCGGGCTGTTCCGGCAGCCAGGACAGTGGCAAGCAGTCGAGCGCGGACGCGCCGCTCACGGTGGCGGCCACGCCCGTGCCGCACACGGAAATCCTCAAAGAGATCAAGCCCCTGCTGGCCAGGCAGGGAGTCAGGCTCGAGATCCGCGTGTTCACCGACTACGTGCAGCCCAACATGCAGGTCGCGCAGAAGCAGCTGGACGTGAACTTCTTCCAGACCGGCCCCTACCTCGACGCTTTCAACAAGGAGCGTGGCACCGCCCTGGTCAAGGTGGTGGGCGTCCACATCGAGCCGTTCGGGGCGTACTCGCGCAAGTACGCCACCATCGACCAGCTTCCGGACGGCGCCAGCGTCGCCGTTCCAAACGACCCGAGCAACGAAAGCCGCGCCCTGCTGCTGCTGGCGGAGCACGGCCTGATCACGCTCCGGAACCCGGACGACCGCCTGTCCACGTTGAAGGACATCACGGCGAACCCGAAGCACCTGAAGTTCCGCGAGCTGGAAGCCGCCATGCTGCCGCGCGTGCTAGGCGAGGTGGACCTCGCCCTCATCAACACCAACTACGCGCTGGCCGCGAAGCTGAACCCAGTGAAGGATGCGCTGCTGATCGAGAGCAAGGATTCGCCCTATGTGAATTTCCTGGTCGCGCGTCCGGACAACCAGAATGACCCGCGCGTGCAGAAGCTCGCCGCCGCGCTGACCTCGCCCGAGGTGAAGGCATTCATCGAAAAGACCTACGGCGGCGCGGTGCAGCCGGCGTTCTAAGCCCGGACTGGCAGGAGAAGCTGCGGGAGATCCTATGCTCTCCCACAAGTAGCCGGGCTTTGTGTGAGAGCCGCTTCCGCGGCTGTTGCATCAGCGAGTTCGTATGCGCTGGACCACGGCGTCGTAGAACGACTCCGGCACTACCGCCCGCACCGGCACCCGCCACCAGTTTGGCCGCGCGAAAGCGCGGCATTTCACCGCGTCCTTGTCGGTCATCAGCACCGGACAACCATCCGCGAAGACGAAGTCGTCGCGGGTAAAGGCATGATGGTCGGCGAAGGGGTGGCCATCCACGGCGATGCCCTGCGCTGCCAGGCTTTCGAAGAAGCGCGCCGGATTGCCGATGCCGGCGACCGCATGCGCGGGGCGCCCTGCGAAGTCGGACAACGGAGCGGTGAGCGACGGCTCATGCATGTTGACCGCCATCCCCCCTTCCAGCGTCATCGGCACTTCGCCGCTGGCGGGAGAGCCACCGTTGACGACGACGAAGTCGACCTCGGCCAGCCGGCTGGCCGGCTCGCGCAGTGGTCCCGCGGGAAGCAGGTGGCCGTTGCCCAGCCGCCGTTCGCCGTCGACGACGCAGATCTCCACGTCGCGCCCGAGCCGGTAATGCTGAAGGCCGTCGTCGGCCAGGATCAGGTCGCACCCCGCCTCGATGAGCAGCCGTGCCGCCTCCGGCCGCTCACGGCCGATGGCCACCCGGACACCGCTCTGGCGGATGAGGCTCGGCTCGTCGCCCACCCTGGCCGGATCGTCGTCACCGCTCAGCAGGTAGGGATCGCGTTCGCTCCCGCCGTAACCGCGGCTGACGACGCCGGGAACGAAACCCCGTTCGGCCATGGCCTTGGCCAGGGCGACGATCAGCGGCGTCTTGCCGGTACCGCCGACCGTGATGTTGCCGACGACCACCACCGGCACCGGCAGGCGCACCACGGTGGAGGGGTCGTCGCGAAAACGCCGCGCGCGGCGCGCCGCCACGTGGCCATAGAGCGACTCGAGGGGGCGCGTCCACCACGGCGGCGTGCCGCCGCCGTACCAACGCCGCTGCAACGAGGCGCCCAGGGCCATGGGGTTCAGTCCACCAGGTCCTGCTCGTGGAACTGCATGCGGTGCAGCGCCGCGTACTGCCCGCCCTTGTCCAGCAGTTCGCGGTGCGTGCCCAGCTCGATGATCCGGCCCTGCTCCATCACGGCGATCTGGTCGGCGTGTTCGATGGTGGACAGGCGGTGCGCGATCACCAGCGTGGTGCGGTCGCGCATCAACCGTGTCAGGGCATCCTGGATCAAGCGCTCCGACTCGGTGTCGAGGGCGCTGGTCGCCTCGTCCAGCACGAGGATGGGCGCGTTCTTCAGGATGGCGCGCGCGATGGCGAGACGCTGTCGCTGGCCACCGGACAACGAGTTGCCCCCCTGGCCGATCCGCGTGGCGAGGCCTTCGGGAAGCCGCTCGATGAATTCCATCGCATTCGCGGCCTGTGCCGCGGCCACGATGTCGGCTTCGGACGCACCGGACATTTCGCCATAGGCGATGTTCGCGGCGACGGTGTCGTCGAACAGCACCACGTTCTGTCCGACCCACGCGATCTGCTTGCGCAGCGATGCGAGCGTGTACTGCGAGTAATCGCGGCCGTCGATGAGGATGCGGCCTTCGGTCGGTTCGTAAAAACGCGGCAGCAGACTTACCAGGCTGGACTTGCCGCTGCCCGAACGCCCGACCAGGGCGGTGACCGTGCCGGGAGCGCAGACGAGGTCCACGCCGCGCAGCGCCGCATGGTTATTGCGCTCGTAAACCAGGCGGACGTTCTCGAAACGGATATCGCCCTTCGTCCGGACGAGGTCTTCCGTGCCGTGATCGACTTCCGGCGGCTCGTCGATGATCGCGAACAGGTCTTCCGCCGCGCTCACGCCCTTCTGCAGGTTCGACTGGATGCCCGCGAGGCGCTTGAGCGACGGCAGCATGCCGCCCATCGCGGTCAGCACCGCGGTGAACACGCCGGGCGTGATGGTCTCGATGACGCCGGGCCGCGTCCCCAGGAAGACCAGCACGGCGAGCGCGACCGCACCCACCGTCTGGATCGTGGCGCTGGACGCGGCGCTGGTCGCCGACACCTTGAGGTTCAACCGGCGCTGCCGATCGGCGATCTCGTGGAAGCGGTCGCCTTCGCGCCCCTGGCCGCCATAGATGCGCACCTCGCGATTGGCCGCGACGGCCTCCTCCACCGCGCTGGTGACGGTACCCATGTTGCCCTGGATGCGCTTGCTGATCTTGCGGTAGCGGCGGCTGATCACCGTGACGATCACCACGACGCAGGGCACCAGTACGAGCAGCGCCATCGCCAGGTAGGCGCTCTGGTAGAGCATGACTCCTAGCAACCCGACGACGGTCAGGCCCTCGGTCACGGCTACCTTGAGCGAATCCGACGAGGCGGCGGCGACCTGTTCGCTGGTGTAGGTGATACGCGAGATCTGCTGGCCCGAGGGTTCCTTCGCGAAGAAGGTGGACGGCAGCCGCAGGTACGCCGCGAACACGTCGGTACGGATGGCCTGCACGACGTTGCGGCCGACATAGGCGATGCCGTAATCGGTGCAATACGACGCGACACCGCGAACCGCGAAGATGCAGATGATCCAGATCGGCATCCAGAAGATCGTGTGCGGATCGCGCGCGATGAACAGGTTGTCGATCAGCGGCTGCAGCAGGTTGGTGAACAGCGACAGGCAGGCCGGATCGACGATCATGCCGACGATCGCGATGATGCCCGCCGTGCGGTACCGCTTCGTGTAACCGAGGAGCCGCTTATAGGTGCGCCAGGTGCGGACGTCCCAGACCTTTACTTTCTGTGTGCTCACTTGCCTGCCGCCGCCTCGGCCGGCGTCGTGGCGATCGAGAGCCGGGTGAACCCGAGCTGGCCCAGCGCATCCATGGCGCGCACCACGTTCTGGTGCGGCGTCATCGCGTCGGCGCGGATCACGACGATGCGGCCGCGGTCCGGACCGGCGACGCGTTCGATGGTGGACTTCAACGGTTCGATGCCCTCGCCGGGCACCTCATCGCTGCCGACCGCGTAGTGGCCGTCGCGGTCGACGACCAGGGTGAGCGCGTTGTCCGTGGCCTCGCGGGCCTCGCTGTCCGCCTTCGGCAGGTTCACCTTGAGGCGCGAGTGCTCGATGAAGGTCGTGCTGAGCACGAAGAACATCAGCAGGGTAAGCAGGACGTCGATCAGCGAGATCACGTTGATCTCGAAGTCGTCCTCACGACGGGAACCGATGCGCATGGGATCAACCGGCCTGGGTGGCGGCCGCTTCCGGGGCGGCAGTCCGGCGGCGCGCTACCGGACGCGGTGCCGACAGCTCGTCGAGCAGCGCCGTCGCTTCCTTTTCCATCTGCACCACGTAGCCGCCGACCTTGGAGCGGAAATAACGGTGCAGCACGTAGGCCGGAATGGAAACGACCAGGCCGAAGGCCGTGCAGATCAGGGCCTCGCCGATGCCGCCGGCCATCTTCGTCGGATCGCCGATGCCGCCGGCCATCACGTTGAGGAACATGCGGATCAGGCCGATCACCGTGCCGAGCAGGCCGAGCAGCGGGCCGATGAGGGCGATGGTGCCGAGGGTGTTGAGGTAACGCTCCATGCGGTGGACCACATGGCGGCCGGTGTCCTCGATGCGTTCCTTGATGATCTCGCGCGGACGGTCGCGCACGGCGAGCGCGCCGGCGAACAACTCGCCCAGCGGCGAGCCTTTCTCTAGGGCGGCGAGGTGGGCGGCGTCGAGTTTCGACGAGCGCGCCCATTCACGCACCTCGGCCCCCAGCCCCGGCGGCAGCACCGCCGCACGGCGCAAGGCCCAGAAGCGTTCCAGCACGATCGCCAGCGCCGCCAGCGAACAAATGAGGATCGGCAGCAACGCCCAGCCGCCAGCCAGAAGGATCTCGAGCACGTGAACCCCGAAGCTACGAAAAAGTCAGGCGGGCATCATAGCAGGGCCGGCCGCGGGGACTGAGGCCTCCTTGGCAATCCCGCCGGCGCGCTGTAGGAGCGCGCCTTGCGCGCGCTGAGCTTTTGAGGCCGTGAGCAACAGGGCCTGTTGCTCCCTCGCGAAAAGCTATCGCGCGCAGGGCGCGCTCCTACCTATCGAGCCAGGAGCTCCAGTTCCGCCACCGCCCCGGGGACGTCGGACTGGAGCACCAGCCGGTACTGCTTGTACGGCCCCGGCTGCTTAACCACGAAGGCGCGCGTCTGGCGGTGCCAGGGGAAGCGCTCGTCGCGCCGTTCGTCCAGCGTGGTCCAGTGCTTGCCGTCGGCGGAACCCAGCAAGGACCAACGCGACGGCGCCGGGCTGGTCGCACCGGAGGTGATGGTGTAGACCGCCACGCTGGCCGGCTGGTCCAGGCGATAGTCGACCTCGGTCTGCCCCTTGGGCAGGGCGAACTCGGTCGAGGAATCGTTGTCCGCCACGGCCGCAAGCTTCGCGTCGCGATGGCCGCCCAGGGTCGTGCCCTCGATACGGGTCACGTCGCGGAGGGGAGCCGGCTTCTGCCCTTCGGCCGTGATCGACGCCGGCAAGGCGTCCGCACCCGTACCCCACTTCGAGGGCTTGGCGCCCATGACGAAATCGAGCGTCGCTCCCTTCGCCAGCAGTTCGTGCGGCAGGGTCAACTTGTTCCACGGCTGGCCGTTCACCTTCAACGACTGCACATAGCGGTTCGTGTCGCTGACACCCGCTGCGCGGATGTCGATCTTCGCGCCGTTCTCCAGCGCGATGGTCATGTGCGGGAAGTGCGGCGCACCGATGACGTATTCCGGCGTGCCCATGCGCAGCGGATAGAAGCCCGCCGCGCCGAACAGCCACCACGCGGACATCTCGCCGTTGTCCTCGTCGCCCGGGTAGCCCTGGCCGATCTCGCTGCCCACGTAGAGGCGCGATACCGCGTCGCGCAGCTTGTCCTGCGTCTTCCACGGCTGGCCGGCTTCGTCATACATCCAGATGATATGGTGCGCAGGCTGGTTCGAATGGGCGTACTGGCCCATGCGCACGTCGCGCGCCTCGAGCATCTCGTGGATCACGTCGCCGTAGTCGCCGACTTCGAACTTGCCCGGTGCGGCGAACAAGGCGTCGAGCTTCGCCGCCAGCGCATCGCGGCCGCCGTACAACCCGGCCAGTCCGGCACCGTCCTGCGGCGCGTGGAACGCCATGCCCCAGGCATTCGTTTCGGTGTAATCGCCACCCCAGCGAATCGGGCTGAAGTCCTTCGCGGTCCAGCGCCACTTGCCGGCGGGGTCGCGGGCCACGAAGAAGCCCACCTCGGGTTCGAAGAGATTGGTGTAACCCAGGGCCCGGGAGCGATACCACACCGCGTCGTCGGCGTAGTTGCGATAACCGTCGCCGGCCACCGGCGCCTTCGCCAGCGCCGCGGCGAGGTTGCCGATGGCGAAATCGTTGATATAGCCGTCCATCGACCAGGACAGGCCCTCCGCCACCGTGTCGTCCGTATAGCCGTTGAACAGCGAGCGCTCGATACCCTTGCGACCGGCGCCCTTAACGTCGCTCACGCTGGAGGCGTTGCGGATCGCCGACTGGTAGAACGAGGCCACGTCGAAGTTCCGGACGCCCTTCAGCCACGCGTCGGAGAAGGCGACGTCGGAGCTCGTGCCCACCATCAGGTCGGCGTAGCCCGGGGAGGTCCAGCGGGCGATCCAGCCACCGTCGCGGTACTGCTGCACGAAGCCGTCGATCATCTGCCCCGCTTCCGTCGGCGTGAGGAGCACATAGGCCGGCCATGCCGTCCGGTACGTGTCCCAGAAGCCGTTGTTGACGTAGGGCTTGCCGTCCACGATGCGCGCCCCCGTATGTGTCGGCGTCGTCTCGCCCACGGCGGCGGAGAACGGGCTGGCATAGCGCCACACTGGCCGGTCCTTGCTGCCCGTGTTCTCGTACGCCTTGTTCGGATACAGGAACAGGCGGTAGAGATTGGAATAGAGGATGGTGCGTTCGTCGCGCGTGGCGCCTTCCACGGTGATGATGCCGAGGCGCTCGTCCCAGGCCTTGCGGGCCCGGTCGCGCACGCTGTCGAACGTGTCCGTCGCGGCGATTTCCTGGGCGAGGTTGGCCTTCGCCTGGTCCGTGCCGATGAGCGAGGTGGCGATGCGCATCGTTACCGTGCGGCTGCCCTTCTTCGACGTATCGAAGCCGAACCAGGCCGATGCGGCATCCCGCTTTTCGCCAGTGAGCCGGCCGCTTTCGGCGACCGGTTTGTCGAACTCGGCGTAGAAGTACAGGCGCGTGGCGCCCGTGGACAAGCGGCTCTTCACGTCCGACCAGCCCTGGATGGCGCGATGGGACGGGTCCAACGTGACCGATGCCTGATCGTTGAGGTTGTCGAATACCAGCTGCGAGCGCTTGTCCGTGAAGGTGAAGCGGAACATCGCCGCGTGGTCGGTGGGCGTGATTTCGGTGGTGATGCCGTTGTCGAAGCGGACGCTGTAGTAGTCCGGATGGGCCACCTCGGCATCATGGCCGAAGGCCAGCGCGCGCGTTTCGCGTTTCAGCGGCGGCGCACCCGACGCCACCTGGGCAGGCATCACCTGGAAGGTCTGCCGTTCGCCCATCCACGGGCTGGGCTCGTGCGACAGGCCGAATGCCTCGATGCGCGGCCGATTGTCGTCGCCGTTGCGCTCCTGGTACTGGTAGATCCAGTTCGAGCCCGCGTTCGTGGTCGGCGTCCAGAAATTGAAGCCGTGCGGCATCGCGACCGCGGGAAAATTGTTGCCGCGCGAGAAATTGGGGTTCGCGTTGGAACCGCGGCGCGTGTCGACGTAATCGGTGGGATGCGTGCTCGCGATGTCCTTCACCACGCCGATGCGCACGTCGTCCAGGTAGCCTTCGAAAGACTTGCCAGCCGGTGCGTCTGCGAGCAGTTCGATGGCGCGCACGCGGCGTCCCTTGGCGACGGCACCGAGGTCCACGCTCACGTAGTTCCACTGGTCCGGGTACAGCACCCGGCCTTCGCCCTGCCCCTTGGCCGTGGCAGGCACGCGGTGCTGGTCGCGCGCGCCGGTGGCGGACAGGCGCGAGCCGTCGTCGAACACGATGTCGACGCTCACATAGTTCGCGGGGTTGGTCAGGTCGTCCTTGTTCGACCGCGGGAAGACCAGCCAGGAAAGCGTCGTGCCGTCCGTCACGCTCAGGTCGGTCTCGAACAGTTTCGCGCTCGTCGCGCTGCCGGTGGCGGTACCCGCGTAGCGCAGCGAATGCGTACCGGTGAAACCGACGTTCGCCTTCGCCGTAAGCACGGCTTCCGGCGGCGGGCCGCCGACCACGCGCACGTCCAGGCCGCCGGCGGCACTGCCCGCGAGCAGCGGCGGGTCGCCTTGTTCGAACGAGCTATCGAAGCGCTGGGTGGCCGCGAAGGCCGCGCCAGTGACCAGGATGGACGACATCGCCAGAGCGAGTCCCGACCTTTTCCAAAGCAGCATCGATCCCACGCTCATCCCCCTCTTTGCGGAACAGGCATTTAAATCGTTCTAAATTGAAGATGTCAAATGTGCTGTAGGAGCGCGCCTGCGCGCGACATGTTTTCGCGGCAATCCGGAAGCTTGCGCGCCAGCTTGAGGGTTTGGTCTCAAAACATGTCGCGCGCAGGCGCGCTCCTACCAGGCAGGTTTGGCGCTTGACATGCAACCAAATGCTTGCGCATTATAAAGGCAAGTATTCACTTGCGTGTTAGCAATCATGCCCGATCGCCCGGACGACACCGACCTTCTCTTCAAGGCGCTGGCCGATCCCACCCGGCGCCGGCTGCTCGACCTGCTGCACGCCCACGACGGCCGCACGCTCAACGAGTTGTGCGAACACGTGGAGATGAGCCGGCAGGGCGTGACGCAGCACCTGGACCTGCTGGTCGCGGCGAACCTCGTCGCCACCATGCGGCGTGGCCGCGAAAAACTGCACTTCCTCAATCCCGTGCCCTTGCAGCAGATCTACGAGCGCTGGATAGCGAAGTTCGAAACGCCGCGCCTCAAGGCGCTGGACGAGCTCAAACGACGACTGGAGAACGACGATGGCTAGATCCACCTTTTTTTACGTGACCTATATCCGTAGCACCCCGGAGAAATTGTGGGCGGCGCTGACCGACGTGGAATTCATGCAGCAGTACTGGTTCGGCATGCGCTGCGAAAGCGAGTGGACACCGGGCTCGCCGTGGCGAATGGTGTCGCCGGAAGGCGTGGTGTACGACGCCGGCAGCATCGTCGAGTCCGAACCGCCGCGCCGCCTCGTCATTCGCTGGCAGCATCAGAACTCCGCGGAACTCAAGGCCGAGGGCGATTCCCTCTGTACCATGGAACTGGAACCGGTCGGAGGTTCGGTCAAACTCTCCATTACCCATACCATCGAGCGCGAACCGTCGAAACTCATCGAGGCCGTGTCAGGCGGTTGGCCCAAGATCATTTCCAACCTGAAGTCCCTCCTCGAGACCGGCGATATCGTGCTCGGCCAGCCCTACCCTGCGAAATCGTCCTGAGCTATTCGCGCCAATAGCGATCCGCCGGCCATCGCCACTGACGCGTGACGACGGGCGGCGCGTCGGCGGGGAAGTCGATGCGAATCGCGCCGCTGCGCCCGGTCAGGTAGACGTCCGCACCAAGTGCGGCATGCCGGTCGACGATGGATGGATGGGGATGGCCAAAGCGGTTCCGCCAGCCGGCCGACGCGACCGCAAGCGTCGGCCGCACGACAGCCAGCCATGCGGGGTCGGAGGAATAACGGCTGCCGTGATGGGCCATCGTGGTGACCGTAGGCAGGGGCGATGCCAGGTTGCCGGCTTCCATGCGCCGCTCCGCCCGGTTGCCGATGTCGCCGGTGAGCAGTAGCCGCCCACCGGCGCCTTCGATGGCCAGCACGCAGGAGCGGTCGTTGGATTTCGTTTTTCCGCCGCGCTCTTCCGGCACTTCGACGAAACGGAACGTCACGCCATCCCACGACCAGGACGTGCCGGGAACACATCGCGGCGCCGCGAAGGCCATGCGGCGGGGCTCGCCAGACAGCCGCAAGGCCTCCGGATAGCGCTTCGCCACAGGAGCGGCGCCGCCGGCATGGTCGTTGTCGCCGTGACTGATCACGAGCCGGTGGACGGGGCCGATGCCCAGCGCCGTGATCGCGGGCAGGACGATACCGGTGCCTGCATCGCTTCCGCCCGCATAGGCGGGACCCGTGTCGTACACCAGCGTATGCGAACGTGTGCGCACGAGCACGGCCAGCCCCTGCCCCACGTCGAGTACCCACGCGCGAAATGCTCCCGGCGGCGGTTCGTCGCGTGGTGGCAAAGCCATCGGCAGGAACAGCAGCACGCCATAGCCGCGCAAGGGGACGCCGCGCGGCGCGAAGAGCCACGCCGCGCCGGCGGTTGCAAGCAGCGTCGCCGCCAAGGTGCTTTCCATCGCGGCCAGACTCGCGAATGGCCATGTCGCCATGCCTTCCAGCAGGCGCCACAGGCGATCGAGTACCCACGCGGAAGGAACCAGGAACAGGTCCGCCAGGGCCGGCATGCGCAGCGTCGCGCAACCGAGCAGCGTCAGCGGTACCACCACGAAGCTCACCAGCGGCGCGGCAAGCAGGTTCGCGAAGAATCCCGCCAGCGATGCACCGCCGAAGAACCACAGGCACAGGGGCAGCAGCGCGATGCTCATCGCCGCCTGCGCACGCAGCAGTTCGCCCAGCCAGCCGCGCCAGCCGGCGGAACGTGGGGCAACGCACAGCATCAGGAAGCCGACACCGGCAAACGAGAGCCAGAAACCGGGAGACAGTACCGCCAGCGGATCGGCCACAAGGACCGCGAGCACCGCCATGGACAGCAGCGGTGCGCCGCTCGCCGTGCGCCTGCCGAGCGCAGCGAGCACCACCACGGCGATCATCAGCAGGCTGCGCACGGTCGGCAGGCCCATGCCGGCCAGCAGGCCGTACGTTCCCGCCACGCCGAGTCCCAGCACCGCTTGCGCGATCTGCCGTGGCAAAGTCAATGCCAGCCACGGAAGCAAGGCGTAGAGCAGCCGTGCGAGCGCGACACCGCCGCCAGCGGCGACACCGACGTGGAAGCCGGAGATCGCCATGAGATGGGAGACGCCCGTGGCCCGCGCCGTGTCCCAGTCGGCCGCGTCGAGGCCACGTGTGTCGCCCACGGCGAGTGCCTTGAGAATGCGTGCGTCGCGCTCGCCTAGGCGAGCTTCCAGTGCCTTTGCGATGCCGGCCCGCCATCCGTCGATACAGGCGGACGAGGACAGCTTCTCGTTGAGCGGCGCGTCGCGCACGTAACCCGTCGCCACGATGCCCCGCTGCAACGCACTGCGCTCGGCGTCCGCGGGTCCGGGATTGACCGCGCCGCGTGGCCGGCGCACGCGCACCGTAAGCCGCCAGCGCTCGCAAGGGCGCGGCGCCACGGCACTGCGATACCAGGTAAGCCGCATGCGCCCGCGCGGAACGCCATCGTCGCCGCGCCGTGCATCCGGCTCGAACATGAAAGACGTATCGGCGCCACTTCGCCGCGGCAGATCCACGATGCGCCCCGTGACGACGACCTCCGCCCCATGACGCGAGGCGGGCCACCGCGCCTCCATCGCGAGGGCGCCATGAACAGCCGCCAGGGCAGCGAACATCGCGGCGACGGCGAGCAGGCGGATACCCCCGCTTCGCACACGCCAGAGAACGGCCGCCGCGCCAACGCCTGCCGATGCGGACACGGTCCACGCAGGCAGCGATGCGAAACCTTGTACCGCCGTGCAACCGGCGACGGCGGCAATGGCGACGGAGACGAGCGAGAAGGTAACGCGCAAGAAGAACGCCGCACGCTTGACGATGGACTTCGCAGCCTAGCCGTTGACGCCCTTCATGCGGCCCGCGAGAGGGTGTGGGCACAGCGGCTGATATGCGCGGGTTCTTTACCGACGCCGCCCCGTAGGGAAGCCGGTTACGCGGGCGGCCAAACTGCGGCAAAAACTCTCCGAAAAATCTGATCAATTTTTCAGAATTCTTCCGTATTTTTTTGATGGCGTGGACCTCTACCCTTGCGCGCTCACTATTGTTAGCAGGGGAAATCATGCCGCCTCATCGCCTGTCGCGCTCGCGACACAGGACGCTTACGCTCGCCCTCAGCCTTGCAGTGGTCTCAGGCGCGGCTCGCGCGCAAACATCCGCTCCGGCTCCGTTCCCGGCGTTCGTCGACGGCCATCTCGTTCCCTCCCCCGCGGGCCCGGAGCATCACGACGCAGTCCAACTCGCCGCCGATGCCATAACGGCAGCCCATCGTTGGTGTGCCGAACACACGTCGCTTCTGGGCTGTACTTACGTTACCCACGCGATACGCGACATCCCTGGGCAAAGCGGCAAGCGAAGTGCGTATTCGGTGCTCGATATCACTCTTGAGGTTGAGAGTGCGTCGGGGTTGGACGAACGCATCATCAAGGGCGACATCGATATTGTCCGCAGTTGCCCGGTCGACGCCTTGCTGGTCACGGACGGCAGACTTCTTTTGAAGAATCGCGATCCGACGTCCAGCCAGCGCGCAGTCGCCTGTGTTTCGCCGGATGAGTTGCCCAAGCCCGATATGCTGGGCGTTCCGGACGAAAGCGGCGCGAACCAGTGCCCCATCGGCAACAGCCTGCTGGTGGGCAACCCGATCAATCCCCTGACCTTCAGCAAGATTGAGCGGGTGATCGATTATGCCGGGCCGGCCTCGTCGGGACTGATATTCGCGCGCACCTATCACAGCGGCGCGTTCCCGCTCGATGCATGGAAGGCGACCGTCGCCGCACGCTACCCCGCCGGCGCGCGCATCGGGGCCCGCTGGAGGCACAGCTACGACCGCGCTTTCGTTCGCCGCCCGCACTACGACGCCCACGGCAACGCGTATACCACCGCGCTGTACCTGGTCCATGAGGATGGCCGCGAAACCCGCTTCGTCAAGCGGGGAAGCTCCTTCGTTCCCGTCGAAGGCGAACGCGGCAGCTTGCGCGAGCATCCCGAGGGTGGATGGCTGTATACCTGGCCCGACCTCACCGAGGAACGTTACGACGACCGGGGCCGGCTGCGCTCGCGCACAGACGCCAACGGCAACAGGCTGACCCTGCACTACGATGAGATCACAGTGGGCGTCGGTTTCAAGGCAACGGTCCTGGTTCGTGTCAGCGACCGCCAGGGCCGCACGTTGCGCCTCAGCTACGACCGCCTCGGCCGTATCGAAACCGTAGACACGCCCGATGGGCGCCTCAATTACCGCTACAGCGGCGACGTGCTGGTGGGCCTGGACGCCGATCTGGTGAAGGTCGGTTATCCCGACGGGCACCACGTGCAATATCGCTACGACGAGCCGGGCATGGGCGGGACGCCGAACCATAAGCTCACGGGCATCATCGGGAAGGATGGGCAGCGCTTCGCCACCTTCCAGTACGACAGCAGTAACCGTGCCATCGGCTCGTCGCACGGTGCGGATACCGAGCGCACCAGCGTCGGCTCCTCTGGCTCGACCATCACGGTATCGCGCCCCGGCACCCATACCGAATATTGGACGACAACCTATGTAAACGGCGTTATCCGGCTAGGACAGCGTAAACAAGACGTCCGCCGGGAAGATGTCGCGCGTGACTTCGCCTACCTCGGCGGCGGTCTGGTCGCTCGCCAGACCGACTACCTGGGCGTGCCGACCACATACCGTTACGACCGCTCGCGCCAGTTGGAAATCGAGCGCACGGAGGCGGAAGGCACGCCCGTGGCCCGCACCGTCAAGACCACCTGGCATGCCACGTTCGACAAGCCTACGCGCATCGATCGCAGCACCGCATGGACCACCTTCGACTACGACGCCAAGGGCAATCTCATCGAACAGCGCGAGGGCGGTCTGGCCGACGCCAGCGGCACTTCGAACGATCCGTGGCCGGAGGAGCGCGTCACCCGCTATAGCTACGATGATGCCGGACGCCTGCTGACCGTCGACGGCCCCTTGAGCGGCACGGACGACACTATCCGTTACACCTATCGCGCGGCCGACGATGCCGGCTGCGCCACCGGCGGCCCCTGCGCCTGGCGCCAGGGTGACCTGCATACAGTGAACTATCCGTTTGGTCAGGTCCACACCGTGCTCTCCCACGATGCCGCTGGCCGCGTGTTGAGCAGTACCGATGCCAATGGCGTGCGCACCGAGCGCAGCTATGACGCCATGGGCCGTCTGCTGACCGTCACCCTGCGCGCCCGACGCGACGGCACGCCCTCCGCCGCGGACAGCGTGACCCGTGCCACCTACACGGCCAATGGCGAGCTTGACACCGTGACCGATCCCGACGGCGTCACCCTCGTCCACCGCTACAACGCCGCGCACCGCCTGATCGAACAGGTCGACGCGCTCGGCCGCGCATACCGGATCGAACGGAACGCCCAGGGGCTGATCGGCAGCGACCGCTTTCTTCGCGCCGACGGCACGGAGGATCTGGCGCGGGAAGTCACCTACGACAGCCGCGGGGTACCTGAGCGTGTCAAATACTCAGAGCCCGGCGTCGGCTACGAGCTCGTCTATTACGACGTCGACGCCAACGGGCGCCTGCTCCACCAGTACGGTGCACTCAAGAGTCCCATCCTGCGCCGCGATCCCCTCGGCCGGATCGACCACGTCACTGAGGGTTCCGGCAACGAAACCGCTGAAATCCGGCTCGCCTACGACGGCATCGATCGAGTGAAAACCGTGGTCGATCCGAAAGGCTTGTCCACCGCGTATCTGCGCAACGGCCTGGGCGACCTGCTCTGGCGGCGCAGCCCCGATACCGGCGACACGGCGTTCGAGCATGACCCCAACGGCCAACCCGTGCGCGAAACCCCGGCCGATGCCCGCACGGTCGAACGAGCCTACGACGCGGCCGGCCGTCTCGCGACGGTGACGTACAGCGACGACGCGAGAACCACCTTCGCGTATGACCAGCCCGACCCGGCCTGCACCGCCGGGGCAGACTTCGCCGTCGGCCGCTTGAGCACCGTCACCGACCGCGATGGCCGGACAAGCTTTTGCTACGACTTCGCCGGACGCGTCGTGCAGAAGATCCAGGTCACCCGGGGCGTCCTCCTGGAACTGCGCTATGCCTACACTCCGGCCGGCCGCCTGGCCGCGGTCACCTATCCCGACGGGCGTACGGTGACCTATACCCGCGATGCCGCGGGCCAGGTCACCGGGGTGAACACGCAAGCTCCGCTGTCCGCGGCACAACCGGTGATCGCCGCGGTACGCCACGACGCCCTTGGACGTGTCCTCGGCTGGACCGCCGGCACGCGGAACCTGACGCGGCGCTACAGCCCCCTCGGCAAGGTCAGCGGCGTCCAGGACCTTCTTCCCGGCGGCCTGAACCTGGCCATTGGCTACCTTTTGGGTGAGGTCGACACGATCACCAGCGGCCTGACCTACGGCGTGCTCGGCAACGACAAGGCCTCACGCATCGTCATGGCCAACTGGCTCGGTTTGCCTGCCGTGCTACATCAGTACAGTTATGACCGCACCGGCAATCGACTGACCTGGGACACCGGGGTGTTTCAGAAGCGGCACTTCGTCTATGCCGAAGACAGCCACCGGCTGCTCGTCGGCCACAACGTGCCACGCGACTACGACGCCAACGGCAACACCATCCGCATTGGCGAGCGCGAATTCGTCTACGACGCCAGCGGCCGGATGAGCCAGGCCAAGGTCAACGGCGTGGTCGAGATGAATTACGCGTACAACCCGTTCGGACAGCAGGTGGCAAAGTACATCGCGGGCCAGACGACGGTATCGCTACACGACGAGGCCGGCCACTGGCTCGGCGACTACGACGGCGCGGGACAACCGATCCGCCAGGTCGCCTGGCTCGACGACCTGCCCATCGCCGTCATCGATGGGGACGTGATCCGCGACATCCAGATCGATCACCTGGGTACGCCCCGCGTGATCATCGATCGCGCCTCGAACAAGCCGATCTGGACCTGGTCGATCGTCAGCGATCCGTTCGGCAGCGACGCGCCGAACGAAGACCCGGATGGAAACGGCAGCAAGTACCGCTTCGACATGCGCTTTCCGGGGCAGCGTTTCGATGCGGTGACCGGGCTCTACCAGAACGGCTGGCGCGATTACGATCCACGGAGCGGACGGTATGTGCAGAGTGATCCGATCGGGTTGGCCGGCGGCATCTCGACTTATGCGTATGTGAAGAACAATCCGTATGGGCGGATCGACCCGCGCGGACTGGATGGGATGATCGTCACCTTTCCCAACTATATGGTCGACACGGGATTTGGTTTCAAAGCGCCTTTGGGCCATTCCGGTGTCGTTGCTATCAATGACATGACTGGGGATGCACAGTATTTCGATATAGGCCGTTACGGTGGCGAGTACGGGGACGTGCGAGGCCCCTCTCCGGTCGGAAAAATCGCATTCGATGCAATGGGGAATCCGACACACGCGTCACTTGTAGCAGTGTTAGAAAAAGTATCGGGCGAATTTGGTCGAGGATACACGCCCGTGATGGCTGCATACAGTAAAAACGCAGACGCTCTCTCGATGTGGGCTTATGCCATGGAAAGGAAGGAAAACAGAGAACAGTATCCGTATACCGTCAACCCCTTCAGTAAGTACCCGATGAACTTCTGTCACAGCTTCGCCAAGGAAGTGTTTTCAGCAGGAATGAATGAATGAGGTACATTTTAACTGCAATTACCTATACGCTAATGGCATTATCAGCTGTCATGTTCGTGAAGAGTCTCGATCGCGCGCAGGAGGTAGACGATCTGAAGTCTCATATAGAACAGCAAAATCGCGCAATTGCATTCCTTCTATCGCTAAACAATGAAGCCATCTCCGCATGCGCCCTTAAAATAAACGCACTTGATCGATCAGCAAGCGCAAGCGGATACTCGTCGACCACATGGAAGGATGACTACGTATTCATTGGACCATTTCAAATCGAACGGCAGGGCGATTGCATCTCGACGATGAGGCTCATCGGGCTTCCCGGACACGCAGAAAATACTCAAATATGATTTTCATGAGGCGATGTAATCCATCGGCGGCGTTCCGATCCACGAGATACGATGCTTCCATCGCGGTCAGCACCCAATGAAGATCCCGCGGCAGCGGCAGCAAGTACGCCTCCACCGGCTCACCACTGTGACGTGGCGACCGTGTTCTGGGAGAACGGCTTGCGCGATTACGACCGCTAATCCGTAGTGCTACGAAACCGGCTGCGATCGCGACCTGTACCTGCCGGGCGCACTGCCGGCGCTGAGCGCGGCGTCACCGACGGCGCCGGGCGGTGGTCGCCGCCGCGGTTGCCGTCACCGCGCCAGCCACCAGGCGGGCGATTGCCGCCGCCCTGCCAGCCGCCCGGACGGTGGTCGCCGCGGTCCGGCCGGTTGCCGCCCGGCGAGCCGCCGGGGCGGTTGTCGCCTCGCCAGTTGCCGCCTCCGCGATGATCGTTGTCGCGGCCGTCATGCCAGCTGCCCCGCGGCGGCGGATGGCCGTGCCAGTCGCCGCCTCCGCGGCGGTAATAACGCCGGCCGTCGTAACCGTCGTACCAGACCGTGCCGACGCTCAGGCTCGAATAGCAGCAGGCCGGCCCATAGTCGTAATAGCGATACCCCGGCGAATACACCCCCGGCGATACCACCGTCTCTTCGCCGTAATAGGCGTCCGCACCCGTGCCGTTACGGACATAGCCGTAATCCGGGTCGTAATAGCATCCGGCGAGCGGCAGGCACACGGCCACCGCCAGGAGAAGCGAGTGCGCTCGACGCATGGGAGGATCTCCGTGGGGACGATTCAGACACTGCGCTCGCCCCATTGAACGGCCGCTAAAAAGAAAAGGCCGCGCGAGGCGGCCCTTTCCTTTCATTCAGCTTTCACGCTTAGCCCTTGCCCTTCTGCTGGTCGCCGCGCTCGTGCGCCATGTTCGGTTGGATGGCTTCGGGCGATGGGGCCTTCGGCGCGGGGTTGGTCCCGCTGCCTACCGCGTCAGGGGTGCCGGCGGCATGCTGCTCACCAGTCGGCCAGCTCGGTGGCTGACGGTCGCGTTCGCGCTTCGCATCCAGCAATGCCTGGATGTGCGCCACGGCTTCTTCCTGGGTGATGTGCTGGACCGGTGCGTCGTTGCCACCAGCGGTCGCTGCCGGCGCCGGCTTGGCCCTGGGTGCAGTCTTCTTCGCCGCCGGGCCCGGCTTCGGCTTTGCGGCGACGGGCGTGGCCGCCGGCTTCTTCGCCGGGGCGGCGCGTTTCATCGGCGCTGCCTTGGCGACCGGCTGCTTGCGCGCGGGCGTCTTCCGAGTGGCGACCTTTGCCGCAGGTGACTTCCGGGTGGCGGCCTCGGCGGCGGTCTTGCCTGGTGCGGTCTTGCGTGCGGGAGCCTTCTTCACGGCGGCGTTGCGAGCCGACGTCTTGCGCGCAGGGGCTTTCCGGGTCGCGCTTTTCCGCGTCGACGCCTTCTTGGCGACGCCGCGCTTCACGGTGGCCTTGCGCGCCGAGGCGCGCTTCGCGGTCGCCTTCTTCGCGCTCGCCTTGCGCACCGGCATCCGCGCCGTGGCCTTCTTCGCCGCGCCCTTCCGTGCGCCGCCCTTCTTTGCCGCGGCCTTCTTCGCGGCCGGACGGGTGGCGCTCTTGCGCGCTGTCTTCTTGGCGGGGGCTTTCTTCGCCGCCACCTTCTTCGTCGAAGCTTTCTTCGCGGCGGTCTTCTTCGCTGCCGTCTTGCGTGCCGCGGACTTCTTCGCGGCGGACTTTCGGGTCGTAGCCATGCGCTCATTCCTCCTGCGGTAGTAGCCGACGCGAACCGCCCCCCCAGGGGAAACTCGCGTGCATGCCGGACGACATCTAAGGTCGGTTTACGTTCCGGACGGATGCATGATGTAACAGCTGTCGTCCGAAGTCACATGAATCTCTCGGAACAGTCAGGTTGGCATCAGAAAAGTCGGGGTTGCGACAGCGACGCGATGAAGTTGAGCAGCACGCCGGGACGCAGTGCGATGGTAAAAAGCACGCCGTAGAGCGCGCCCCACAGGTGCGCGCTGTGGTTGACGTTGTCGCCGCCGCGCTTGTCCATGTAGATCGAATAGACGACGAAGAGGACGGCGTACAGGATCGCCGGCATCGGCACCACGATCAGGTAGATCTTCGCCCAGGGCGCCAGCAGGATGAAGGCGAAAAGGATCGCCGAGACCGCGCCCGACGCGCCCAGGCTGCGGTAACCCGCGTTGCGCCGGTTGGCGAGGTACGAGGGCAGGATCGAGAACACCAGCGCGCCGATGTAGAAGGTGAGGAAGCCCAGCGGGCCCATGGCGGCGGTGAAGAACTGTTCCATGATCCGGCCGGCGAAATACAGCGAGATCATGTTGAAGAACAGGTGTCCGCCATCGGCATGCACCAGCCCGTAGGTGACCAGCCGGTAGTACTCGCGGCTGCGACTGAGGGCCGGCGGCCAGAGGATCAGGTCGTCCAGCAGGCGGTGGTTGCGGAATGCGACGATCGAGACCACACAGGTGGCGAGGATGATGAGCAGCGTGATCATGCCTGGAAACAACGTCCTTAACGCGTCGAGCCAGCGCGCATCTTGGCGGTATCCCGGGGCATTGTCGAATGCCACCGGTCCACCGCGCGGCTATCATGTCGCCTCCCCCGTTCCCGGTTCCATCGATGTCCCCCATCCGTTTCAAGCAGCTCGACGTCTTCGCCGCCCGTCACGGCGGTGGCAATCCCCTGGGCGTCGTGGTCGACGCCGCCGGCTGGTCGGATGCGCGCATGCAGCGTTTCGCCCATTGGACCAACCTGGTCGAAACCACGTTCCTGATGCCGCCCCGGGCCGAAGGCGCGGGCTATCTGGCCCGCATCTTCACGCCCACCAAGGAAATCCCCTTCGCCGGACACCCGACCATCGGCAGCGCCCATGCCGCCCTCGACGCCGGCATCGTCGAGCCCGACGACTCAGGCATCGTGTGGCAGGAATGCGGCGCAGGCGTGCTGCCGATCCGCGTGGAAGGCAGCGGCCAGGCGCGCGAGCTGTTCGTGCAGGCACCGAAGGCGCGCATCGTCGGCGACGCCTCGTGCGGCGGCGAGACCCTGTCCGCGGTCCTGTATGGCGTGAAGCGCGGCGTACTCCCGCCGGCGTGCGTGGAGGGCGGGCGCCGCTGGTGGATCGCTGAGTTCGCCGACGAGGCCGAACTGCGCGGCTGGCGTCCCGACCATGCCGCCATCCGCGCGCTCGCGCTGGCCACCGACACGCTTGGCCTGTGCGTGTTCGCGCGCTCTGCCGAAGGGCTGGCCGTGCGTGCCTTTCCCGCCGGCGTCGGCATTGTCGAAGACCCGGCTTCCGGAGCGGCCAACGGCCTGATCGCCGCCTACGTGGCGGAGCGCGACGGCGGCGGCGCCCTGGCCAAGGGCTACGTCGTCAGCCAGGGCCGCGAAGTGGGCCACGACGCGCGCATCATCATCCGCATCGACGGTGCCGCCGTATGGGTCGGCGGGCGCACGAACACCATCATCGACGGATCGGTGGACTGGCAGGATCTCTGAACATGCGGATCTGGGTCGATGCCGATGCCTGCCCCAATGTCATCAAGGACATCCTGTTCCGCGCCGCGGAGCGCGAGCAGGTCGAGGTGACCCTGGTGGCGAACCAGTGGATCCGTACGCCCGCCTCGCGCTTCGTCCGCTCCATCCAGGTGCCCGGCGGTTTCGACGTGGCAGACGACGAGATCGTCCGCCGTGTGGAAGCGGGCGACCTGGTGGTGACCCAGGACATCCCGCTCGCTTCGTTCGCCATCGAAAAAGGCGCCCTCGCCCTGCATCCGCGCGGCGAGATGTTCACCAAAGACACCATCGCGGCGCGCCTGTCCATGCGCAACTTCATGGAAGAACTGCGCGGCGCCGGCGTCGATACCGGCGGCCCCGCGGCGATGCACCCGCGCGACCGCCAGGCTTTCGCGAACAAGCTTGACAAATGGCTCGCCCGGCGCCGGGCATCTCATCCAGGCCCTGGGTAAGAGACCTCACCGCAGCTCGTCCAGGCGCTGGCTAAAGGAACTGGCCGCCAATACGCCCGGTTTTTTCGTCAATGCAGGCCGTCGCAGATCTGGTGCACGGTCTCCGCCGAAAAATGCAGTTCCTTCAAGGCTTCCTTGAGCGACTCGCGCGAGTTCACCTCGCTCTCCACCTGCTCCCCGACGCTGCTCGGGGATACGTGCACGAAGGTTTTCCCATCCTGGTAGGCAATCCCTTCGTCATGGACATTCTGCTTCGTGAGCACCTTGAACGTCCCGTCGCCCGATTCCCTCACCGTGATCGAGCGCCCTTCATGCTGCCCTTCGTACACCGTTTTCCAGCTTGCCGTCATAGCGTCCACCCTCGTGTCGCACACAGCGTGCAGGCCCGATTCTGACGAATTCCGGGGGTAGCGATTGTGAAGGCAAGGGGTGTGTAGGAGCGCGCCCTGCGCGCGACAGCCTTTCGCGAGGAGCAACAGGACCTGTTGCCAAGACGCCAAAAGCTGTCGCGCGCAAGGCGCGCTCCTACCCCAGCCTTGCCCGTCGGGCTGCCACCTTCGCCAGTGCCGACCAGTCCAGGTCGCCTTCGTCCGCCGCCAGGGCCTCCAGGAGGGTGTCGTGCAGCACGCTGGCGAAGGGCATCGGCACCCGCTCCGCTTCCGCGGCGGACCGGGCGAGACCGATGTCCTTGAAGCCCAGGCTCATCTTGAAACCGGCGGGCGAATAGTTCTCCTCCGCAATGAGGCCGCCGTAGGTCTTGAACACCGGCGAGGCGAACAGCGAGCCCGACATCACCTCGAGGAAATCCTTCGCCGGAACGCCGTGCGCGCGGGTGAGCGCCGAGGCTTCCGCCATGCTCTCGATCGCTGCGCCGATCAGGAAGTTGCCGCCGATCTTGACGATGTTGGCCCGTACCGGGTCCTCGCCCATGGGCCAGACCTTCGCCGCCAGCGGTTCTAGCAAGGGCAGCACCCTGGCCACCGCCGCGGCCTTCCCCGCAACCACGATGTTGAGATCGCCTGAAGCCGCCACGGCAGGGCGGCCGAAGACGGGAGCGGCCACATAGCCCACGCCGCGCTGCTCGTGCGCCTCGGCCAGTTCGCGCGCGAGAGCCACCGAAATCGTCGCGTGGTTCACGTGCACGGCGCCCTTCGGCAAGGCGTCGAGCACGCCGCTTTCGAGGATAACGTCGCGCACGGCCGCGTCGTTCGCCAGCATGCTGTGCAGCACCTCGGCGTTCGCAGCGGCCGCAATGGCGCTCCCGGCGACCTGCGTGCCCTGCTCCGCCAGCGGCCGAGCCGCCTCCGGCGAACGGTTCCACACCGTCACCGCATGCCCGGCCCTGGCCAGGTTGGCGGCCATGCCGGCACCCATGGCACCGAGGCCGATGAAACCGATCCGTACGCTACCCATCGCTCACTCCGTATCAGACGGCCAGGCCGGCGGCGTGGCCGGAGGCCCAGGCCCATTGGAAGTTGTAGCCACCGAGGTGGCCGGTCACGTCGAGCACTTCGCCCACGAAATAGAGACCGTGCTGGCGGCGCGACATCATCGTGGACGACGACACCTCGTCGGTGTCGACGCCGCCGAGGGTGACCTCGGCGGTGCGATAGCCTTCGGTGCCGCTCGCCACCACCGGCCAGTCGGATAACTGTGCACCGATCGCGTTCAACTCCGCGTCACGGAACTGGCGCATCGGCTTGTTCGGCAGCCAGACCTCACACAGACGTTCCGCGAGACGGCGCGGCAAGAGGCCGGAAAGCACGGTCTTCAGTTCCGCGGCCGGGCGCTCGCTGCGGCCTTCGCGCAGCGCCTCGCCGGCGTCGCGGCCGGGCAGCAGGTCGATACGCAGGTCGGCCCCCGGCTCCCAGTAAGACGAAATCTGCAGGATGGCAGGCCCACTGAGTCCGCGATGAGTGAAAAGCATGGCGTCGCGGAAGGCGCTGCCATCGACCCTCGCTTCCACCGGCAGGGCCACGCCCGCGAGGCCTTCGAAGCGCTCCTGGTGCTTCCCGCTGAGGGTCAGGGGCACGAGGCCCGCACGCACCGGCAGCACGGCATGTCCGAACTGCTCGGCCACGGTGTAACCGAAGCCGGTGGCGCCCAGGCTGGGAATCGAGAGACCGCCGGTAGCCACCACCAGCGAGGCCGCGCGAACATGCCCCAGCGGCGTGTCGCAGGAAAAGCCACCGGCCGCGGCACGCAGGTGCGAAACCGCGCAGCCGGTTTCCACGCGAACCCCCACGGCCGCGCATTCGTCCAGCAGCATGCGCACGATCTGCTTCGACGATTCGTCGCAGAACAGCTGGCCGGGAGCCTTTTCGTGCCATGCGATGCGGTGGCGGTCGACCATGGCGATGAAGTCCCAGGGCGTATAGCGCGCCAGCGCGGATTTGCAGAAGTGCGGGTTGGCGGAGAGGAAGTTCGCCGGCGTGGTGCCGGTGTTGGTGAAATTGCAGCGCCCACCGCCGGACATCAGTATCTTCTTGCCGGCCCGGTTGGCGTGGTCGAGGACGAGTACGCGGCGCCCGCGGCCGCCCGCGACGATGGCCGTCATCAGCCCCGCCGCGCCGGCCCCGATCACGAGGACGTCGTATTCCATGGTCCTTTCCACCCGCAAACCCACATGATACCTGCGCACGACAAGTTCCGGCCGGTCGATGCCCGCGCCGACCTCTCCGGACGGGTGTAGGAGCGCGCCTGCGCGCGACATGTTTTCGCGCCTGTCCCCAAGGCTGGCGCGCCAGCTCCAGGGCACGGCCTCAAAACATGTCGCGCGCAGGGCGCGCTCCTACACTCGCTGTCGCGTAAACTTGTCGGCGCTCCCCTTCGAAAGGACCCCGACCATGCCCTCCTTCGACATCGTCTCGGAAGTCGACACGCACGAACTCACCAACGCCGTGGACCAGGCCAACCGCGAGGTCAGCACGCGCTTCGACCTGCGCGGTACCTCGGCGAAGTACGAACTCGAGGAAAACGTCATCACCCAGAAGGCGGACAACGAGTTCCAGCTGAAGCAGATGCTCGACATCCTTCGCGGCCGTCTCTCCGCCCGCGGCATCGACGTGCGCGCCATGGACGAGGGCAAGGTCGAGACGAACCTCGCCGAAGCGCGGCAGAAGATCACCATCAAGCAGGGCATCGAGCAGCCGGTGGCGAAGAAGATCGTCGCGAAGATCAAGGAGGCCAAGCTGAAGGTGGAGGCCCAGATCAACGGCGAGAAGGTCCGCGTCACCGGGAAGAAGCGCGACGACCTGCAGACGGCGATGGCGATGCTGCGCAAGGCGGACATCGAGGTACCGCTGCAGTTCGAAAACTTCCGCGATTGACGCTGGAAAATTTCCGTGCCAATCCTCGAAATTGCACGCTGAATGTAGGAGCGCGCCTTGCGCGCGACAGGTTTTGAGGCCGTGAGCCACTGGCCCTGTTGCTCCTCGCGAAAACCTGTCGCGCGCAAGGCGCGCTCCTACAATGACGCGATACGGCTGCGGTTGCGGCCTTCGTTCTTCGCTTCGTACAGCGCGTCGTCCGCCCGGCCCAGCAGGGAGTTGAGCGATTCCGGCGCGCGCCACATGGCCACGCCGGCGCTCACCGTGATGCGGATCCGGTAGTCGCCGTGCACGATGACCATTGCGCCGAGGGCGTGGCGCACGCGCTCGGTGATATCCAGGGCATGCTCGGCGAGCGCACCGGGCAGGCAGAGGATGAATTCCTCGCCGCCGAAGCGGCCGGCCAGGTCGTCCGCGCGGCACATGGAGGAGATCACCCGCATCGTCTCGCGGATCACGGTGTCGCCCGCTAGGTGGCCGTAGGTGTCGTTCACCGACTTGAAGTCGTCGATGTCGATGAGCACGACGCTGAAGGGGATGCCGTCGGCCGCGGCACCCTGGCGGACCCGCTCGGCCTGCTCGAGGAAACGGCGGCGGTTGAGCGAGCCGGTGAGCTCGTCCGTTCCGGCTAGGTGGTCCAGGCGCTCGTTGGCCGCCTTGAGGTCGCGCGTGCGCGCGTCCACCTGGGCCTGCAGCAGCTGGGCGCGGCGGCGCAGGTATAGCGTGCGCAGGTACACGAGGCCGAAGAATGCCGCCACACCGAGGGCGATGCCGAGCAGCAGCGTCCAGGGGCTCTCGTACCAGCGCGGCGTCACGACCACGCGCACCGAAGTCTCCACGGTATGCGCGTCCAGGCCGCGCATGGTGGCGCGCAGGCGAAGCGTGTAGGTGCCGCTGGGGAGGTTGGTGTAGATCGCGCTGGGCGGGATGCCGCGAGGTACCTCGTTCCACGCGGCATCCGTGCCGTCCATTCGGTACGCGTAATGGGTTTCCATCGGCGCGCGGAAGTCGAGCAGTGCGAAATCGAGGCGCAGGTTGCGGCCATTGCCGGAAAGCGCCACTTCGCCGTCATCGCCTGGAATTGCTCGCAGCGGCAGCGGCCGATCGTTAACGGACACCTGGGTGACGGCGAGGCGTGCAGGACCGGCTGCCGGAGCCACCCAATATGGGCGTACCACGGTCAGGCCGCCCAGGCCGCCGAACATCAGTTCGCCACCGGGTGCCTCCGCGGCCGCGCGGTGGATGTAGCTGGGAATCCGCAGCCCGTCGCGGATGCCGAGGTCGGCCACGCGGTGGGTTGCCGTGTCTACCATGGCCACGCCGTTGGCCATCGACGCCCAGACGCGATCGTTGCGGTCGATCAGCAAGGCGTTGATCTTCGTGTTGGACAGACCCTCGCGCGCGCCGACCAGGCCGAAGCGGAACGGACCGCGCGGCTTGAAGTCGTCGATGTACGCGATGCCGCCAAAGGTGCCGAGCCAGAGGCGGCCATGCGAGTCGAAGGCCATCGAGCCGGTGTAATCCTGCGGCAGGCTGTCCGGATTGGCCGGGTCGTGGAACAGGTTCACGAACCCGGGCTCGCCGTCATAGGAGATGCTGATGCCGCTGATCGTGGCGTACCACCAGGCGCCCGGCATGCGCACGATGTAGCGCACCTGGTCGCCCGCGAGGCTTTTCGGATCGTCCTCGTCGTGGCGCATCTGGGTAAGCTCGCCATGGACGGTGTCGTAGCGGAACAGGCCGTCGTAGCCCCCGATGAGAATGTCGTCGCCCTCCCGGCGCATCGACAGGATCAGCCGCCCGTCCAGGCTCGGGATCATCGAACTCTTCAGTTCGAAGGTGTCCGGATCGATGCGCGAGATGCCCTGGGCACCGGCCCATATGGAACCGTCGGGTGCGACCACGAAGGCCTGCACGTCGCGGTCGGCCTGTTCGCCGCCGAGCTGCAGGTGGCGCATCGTGCCTTTGCCAAGGTCGAGTACGTCGATACGGCCCATGCCCAGGCCAAGCCAGATGCGTCCCCGCGGGTCGACGAAGATCGAATGCACGTTGGCGTTCGAGAGCGTGTGGGTCTCCAGCGGCGACGGCAGCACCGAGAACGCCTTGCGGCCATGCGGGTCGTAATGCCCGGCGCCGACTTCGGTGGCGACCCAGATGTTGCCGGCCGTGTCCTGGTAGAGGTCGCGTGTGATGTCGCCGGGCAGCGAGGACGGCATCGCCGCGTCATGCGACAGCGTGCGTACGCGGCCCGTGCCGAAGTCGTAGGCGACCACGCCCGCGCCATCCGTCGCTGCCCACAGCTCGCCCTGCGGCGTCTCGAGGAAGGCGCGCATCGTGCGGCGGCGGGCCATGCTGTTCTTACCGGAAAAGCCAGCCACGCCGTGGCCCTGCCCCTTGGCGTCGATGTACACGGCACCGGATTGGCCCGTGCCCACCCAGAGCCGGCCCTTGCTGTCCTCCAGGAGGGCCCAGACCTGATCGCGGAGGATTTCGTCCACGGCGGGGTCGCTCGAACGCACCCGCTGGAAATGGCCGCCGGGCTTGCGCACGAAGAGGCCGTTGTCCACCCCCGCCCAGACGTTGCCGGCCTTGTCCTCGGCCACCACGAAAGTGCGCGGCAGCATTTCCCTGGCATCGAGAGGCCCCTGCGATTCGTGCGTGATCTTTCCGCTGGCCAGGTCGAGCCTGTCTACGCCACGCTCGGTGGCGATCCAGAAGACCCCCCGTTCGTGGGAACGGGTAATGGCGAAGATCTTGCCGTCGGAGGTGCCGCCCGGTCCCGTCGGGTAGACGTGGAAGCGCATGGTCTCCGGATCGAAGCGGACCAGCCCGCCTGCGTTGGTGCCGATCAGGAGCCCGCCGTCATCGAGGGGCACCAGCGCGCGCACGTAGGAGTCGGGTAGTACGGCGCCGGCGTAGGAGTCCGGCTCCTGCCCGAACACCTGCATGCGGTAGCCGTCATAGCGGACGAGGCCACCGAAGGTGCCGATCCAGATGAGGCCGCGCGTGTCTTGCACGATGGCCGTGGTGGTCGAATGCGGCAGACCGTCGGCCACGCCGACGGTGTCGAACCACGTCGACTCGTAGACGGCCCACGGGTCCACCGGGGCGGCGGGGGCCGTCTGGGCGGCGGCCAGCGGCGTGAACACGCAGCACAACCATCCCGCGAGGGCGAACAAACGTGCTCGGAGGCGCGGGAAACGAGCGGGCCGCGGCTGGCGGTCAGCCTGCATGTGCCGGTGTCGGGGTGAGGTACCGAACGAACGCGTCGGCGCTCATCGGGCGGGCAAAGAAATACCCCTGGCCGATGTCGCAGCCAAGGTCGCGCAGCCAGTCGGCCTGCGCTTCCGTCTCGACGCCCTCGGCGATCGTGCGCATGTTGAGCTTCTTCGCCAGCCCGACGATGGCTTCCGTGATCTCGCGATCGGCGAGGTTCGAGCTGCTGCCGCGGACGAAGGACTGGTCGATCTTGATAGTGCCCACCGGCAGCTCGCGCAGGTGGCTGAGGTTCCAGTAACCCGCGCCGAAGTCGTCGATGAGCAGGTCGAACCCGTGCGAGCGCAGCTTCACCAGCTGGCGCATGGTTTCTTCGGGCTGGCGCATCGCGGTGGACTCGGTGAGCTCGAAGCGGATCCGCATCGGATCGACGCCGTAGGAGCGCACCGCGCGGTGCAGCGTATCGACGAAGGCCGGGCGGCTGAGCTCGTGCATGGACAGGTTGATCGCGACGTAGTCGACCACCGTGCCCGACGCGTCCCAGGCCTGCAACTGGTTCAGCACGGCGCGCAGCACGTATTCGCCCAACGCGTGGATGAGGCCGGAACGCTCGGCGATCGCCACGAAGACCGATGGCGGCACGTCGCCCCGGGCGGGGTGCGGCCAGCGCGCCAGGGCTTCCACACCGGCGAGCGTACCGTCGCGCAGGTTGCGTTTGGGCTGGTATTCCACGGTGAGCTGGCCGGCCTGCAGGGCCTCGCGTAGCTCCACGGTGAGGGCCAGGCGCTCGCGCGCCTGCTCGAGCATGCCTTCCTCGTAGAAACGGAAATCGGCCTTGCCGGTTTCCTTCACCGCGTACATGGCGGCGTCCGCGTTGCGCAGGAGCGTTCCCGCCACCAGGCCATCCTGCGGCGCCACGGCCACGCCAATGCTCGGACTCACCGCGACGAACTGGCCGGCCACGTTCACCGGTTTGGAAACGAGGTCGAGCACCTTGCGGCAGACGCGGACCAGGTTCTCCATGCCGCCGTAAGCCTGCACGATCACCACGAATTCGTCGCCGCCGAAGCGCGACACCGTGTCGCGTTCGCGCACGCTGCTGCGCAGCGACGAGGCGACCGCGCGGAGGAAGGTGTCGCCCGCCTCGTGCCCGAGGGTGTCGTTGATCGACTTGAAGCCGTCGAGGTCGATGAACATCACCGCGAGCGCCACCTGAGGCTCGGCCAGCGCCTTTTCGAGTTCACGCATCAGGTAGGCGCGGTTCGGCAGGCCGGTGAGCGTGTCGTGGTAGGCGTGGAAGGCCAGCGCGCGGCTGGCCTGCTCGCGGGGATCCTCGAGCTTCGCGTGGAGGTGGCGGCGCTGGCGTACCAGCCAGGCGATGACGGCGGCCGCGAGCGCGCAGACGACGACGAGCGCCAGCATCCAGCCCAACCCGGCGCCGACGGTGCCGACGGTGGCGCAACCGGCCACGTCGCCCGGTCCGAGAACGGACCAGTGCGCGCACTTCGACACGGCGAGGTGCATGCCGCTCTCGACGCTGCGATGTGTCAGCACTCCACGCTCCGGCCCGGCTTCCGGGACACGTCGCCGGCCGGCATGAAGGTCAGCCGGCCCGCGGATTCAACGAAATGTCCGAGGACGGCGCCGCGGTTCCCGGAAAAAGCCCGGGCGCGGCGCCACTTGTCCCCTGGATTATCGGCCACACTGCCCCCGGCTTTAGCCCTACGCGCCGATCATTCCGGCGTCGGGCGAAAAACGCAATGATCAGTTGGCCGAGAGGTACTTGTCGAACCAGCCCAGGGCACGGGCCAGCACGTCGCGGCGGTTGGCTTCGCCGGCGAAACCGTGGCCCTCGCCCGGGTACACCACCAGCGAGGTGGGCACGCCCTGCGCGCGCAGCGCGTGCCAGAACTCAAACGATTGCGGCGCCGGGCATTCGGCATCGCGCTCGCCCACCACGATCAGGGTCGGGGTCTTCACCTGCTTGATGAAGTTGATCGCCGAGCTCTTCGCGTACACCGAAGGGTCGTCGTACACGGAGGCGCCGAAGAACGGCTTCATCCACTGGTCGATCAGGTTCTGGCCGTAGTAGCTCTGCCAGTTGGAGATGCCCGCCCCCGCCACCGCGGCGCGGAAACGTCCGGTCTGGGTCACGCCGAACATGGTCATGAAGCCGCCGTAGCTCCAGCCGGTGAGGCCCAGGCGCTTGTCGTCCACCGGATGGTTCTTCTCGATGGCATCCACGCCGGCCAGCACGTCGCGCATGTCGCCGTAACCGAAGTCCTTGCGGTTGGCCTGCACGAAGGCTTCGCCCTGGCCGTAGCTGCCGCGCGGATTGGGCATGAAGACGAAATAGCCGAGGGCCGAGAGCGGCGCGCCGCCATAGCCGACGCTGGGCCAGCGCGGCGCCACCATGGATGCCGGGCCGCCGTGGATCGACACGATCATGCCGTAGCGCTTGGACGCGTCGTAGTTCGCCGGATAGAGCAGCCAGCCCTGGACGTCATGGCCTTCGTTCTTCCACGAAATCGATTCGGCCTTGCCCCAGGACGGCTTCAGTCCTGCATTGAACGACGTGACGGTCTTCGGCATCGAGCTTCCGTCCAGGCTCGCGACCTGGACCTCGGGGGCCTTGTCGAACGAACTTGCCGTAAACGCGGCGGTGCGCGCGTCGGCGCTCAGCGAAACCGACATCGACAGCCGGCCGTCGCCGATGCTCATCGGCGTTTCGAACAGCGTGGTGGCCTTGGAGCCGCCCTCGCCCAGCTCGTAGCTCGACACCCGGCTGGCGCCGGCGGCGTGTTCGCCCACCAGCAGGCGGCCGGGGCCTGTCCAGGCCAGCCAGGCCGGCGTCGTGTGGATGCCGGGCGTGACGTCCACCGGCTCCGCACCGCCGGCGGAGGACACCGTCCAGATGTCGCCACCATTGGAGCCCTGGTCGCTCATCAGGCCGCCGACGAAGGCGATCTGCGCACCGTCGGGCGAGAAGCGCGGCACGGCCATCTGGAGGTCTTTCAGGGGCCCCGAAAGCTTTACCGTGTCGACCAGCAGCACGGCTTTCGCACCGGCGCTGGCGGGTTGCGCATAAAGCTTCGCGACCCACCAGTTGTTGTCGCCAGGCGGTTCGGCGGCGACATAGGCGATGCGGTCGCCGTTGGGGGAGAAGGAGAACTCGTAGACATGGAGCCCGGCGGGCGTGAGCGTGCGCACCTCGCCACCGGCGGCATCGACGGTCGCGACCTGCTGTACCTCGATGCCTTCGACCCCGATTTCGCCGAGCTGCGGCTTGGCCGCCGCGGTGGCGCTGGCGCGGCGGGTGGCGTTCGGCACGTAGAGGAAACCGAGGGCCTTGCCGTCCGGCCGCCACTCGAGGCCATGGACGTAACCCTTGAGATGGGTGATTCGCTTCGCCGGTGCCTTGCCCGCGATATCCACGACGTTGATGTCGTTCTGCCTGCCCTCTTCCACGCCCGGGCCCTTGCCCGCGCAGTCGGAGAGGAAGGCGAGGTGGCGGGAGTCAGGCGCCCAGATGGCTTCGGTTTCGCTGCAGCCCTTGGCGGCGGTGACGCGGTGGGCATGGCTCCCGTCCGCGTCGGCCACCTGGAGTACGGGCTTTCCGTCGGTCTTGACCGTCCATGCGAGGTGTTTCGCATCCGGCGAGAGGGCGACCGACCCGATCGAGCGCACCTTGCCGAGGCCCTCGAGGATCGCCGCGATCCGCGGATCTTCCGCGGTCTTGGCAGGGTTGTCGGCATAAGCTGCGCCCGCGCAGGCGAGCGCAACGGCGGCGGCGATCCACTTCGTACGCATGGGTGGCCCTAGCTGTGTGTGAAGCGCGAAAGCTAACACGACTATGAACACCGCGTAACCGGTGAAGCAGTCTCACGCGAGGAGGTGGCCGTACTCCGGGTTCCGCTCGAACCACAGCCGCGCGTAAGAACATGCGGGACGCACCCTCCATCCCTGGGACTCGGCCACCTGCACGGCGAAACGGGTGAGGAGGTTCGCGATGCCCCGGCCGCCCACGGGTTCAGGCACGCCGGTATGCGTGATGGTCATGACCTTGCCGTCGAGCTGGTAATCCACCTCGCAGTGGTAACCATCCACCACGACCGAAAATTCCTGCTTCTTGCTGTCGTGGATGATCTCTAGGGGTTTGGCGACGTCGCCCATGACTGCTCTCCGAAGGGGTGGACGAAGCATGCGCGTTTTCAGTCCTTTCTGGGAAGCATGGAGGCGTAAACTGCCCGCGCGCCCAAGAACGAAGGACAACGACCAACGTGCTGATCATCCATGAACACGGACAACAGGGTGGGCCGGTCCAGTGGACCCCCGGCATGGGCAAGCCCTCGGCACCCATCTGGATCGACCTCCTCGATCCCGACGAGAAGGAGCGTCAATGCGCGGCGGAGATATCCGACCTGCGCGTCCCCGAGCGCGGCGACATCGTGAGCCTGGCCCTGTCCAGCCGGATCAGGACCGACGACGACGCGATGTACCTGTCGATCCCCTACTTCGCCGATACCGGGAACAACCACGCGGCGCCGGTCGGCATCGTGGTGACCAACCACGTGCTGATGACCCTGCGCTTCGAGGCATCGCCGGCCTTCGATCTGGCCAGCGAGAGTTGCAACACCCACCGCTGGGATTCGAGCGCGGACGTCCTGGCAACGCTCATCGAGGCGATCGTTAACCTGGCCGCGAAACGCATGGAAGATGTTTCCGCCGACCTGAAAAAGCTGTCCGACCGCATCTTCACGCCGACCCGGGTCGGCACTCCCGCGCTGCGCAACTGCATGCTCGAAGTGGGCCGCCTGGAAGGCGAGCAGGCGCGCAACCGCTCGTCGATGCTGGGCGTGCAGCGCATCGTGTCCTTCCTGCGCGCCAAGAAGCCCGAATGGATGTCCGAGGAAGTGGAGCTGCGGCTGCGCGTGGTCGATCACGACCTGCGGACGCTGGACGAATTCGACGACCAGGTGACCAACAAGCTGCAGTTCCTGCTGGACGCCAGCCTGGGCTTCATCAGCACCGACCAGAACCACGTCATGAAGGTGCTCACGGTCACATCGGTGGCGACCATTCCGCCGGTCATCCTTGCCGGTGTGTGGGGAATGAACTTCAAGAGGATGCCCGAACTGGACTGGACCTTCGGCTATCCCATGGCTATCGCGGCCATCCTCGCCAGCATCCTGCTGCCCGTGCTGTTCTTCAAATGGAGGGGCTGGCTCGAAGGGGATTGAACCTGCGCCTAGGTCTCGTCGGGGGTTTTGGGAAGCACCGGCCCGTTCGCCGGCGTGCGGTGCGATATGTAGCGTCGTCCGCCCGCCCTTCCGTCCGGCCGCACCCGGAACGCAAGGCTGATCCGCGGGCCGACGGTCGCGCGCGTCTTCGGGATGCCGTGGTCGTAATGGAACTGGGTCACATAGCTCATCGTGAGGAGGCTGCCCGGTTCCATGTCGATGTCGAACGCGCGCTTCGGCGGTTCCCTTTCGCGCAGCGACATCTTCCGCGTGGCTCCGAGCGACAGCAGCGCGATGGGCGCGCCTTCCGCCAGTTCCTCGAGATGGTCGTTATGCGGCGCGACACTGTCGCGGCCATCGCGGTAGAGGTTCAGTCCCACCGAGGTGAAAGGCACGCCCGTATGCGCGATGACTTCCCGGCCCGCCTCGCCCAGCACCGGTGGCAGGTCGGGATCGTCGAGCGCGTAATGCTGAACCAGCCGCGGCACATCCACCTGACGGCCGTACATCGCACGGCGCTGGGCTTCCCATGGCACGTCGGCGAGCAGGCTCGCGAACCACGCGCCGGCCTTGTCCGGCGCGATCAGCCCTGGCTCGTACGCGAACCGCCCGTGCTCGTCATCGACAATCACGAGCGGTTCCGCCGCGAAAAGGCCGCTTTGCGACATAGGTTCCTTACTTGACCACGCCGCAGGCGATGCGCGCTCCGCCGCCACCCAGAGCCTCGGGCTGGTCGGAATAGTTGTCGCCGCCGGCATGGATCATCAGGGCGTGGCCCTCGAGGGTGGCCAGCTTCTTCAGCCGCGGCGCGGTGACCGCCGTGGTATCGGTGCCGTCGGCGCCCACGGTGAGCTTCGGCAGGTCGCCTTCGTGGCCCGCGGCATCGGGGCCTTTATGCATGCCGGTGTGCGCCGGATCGTAATGGCCGCCGGCAGCGAGCGCGGCGCCCTTCTTGCCGTCCTTCTCGCCCGGCGCGCAGCTCGGCTTCTCGTGCAGGTGGAAGCCGTGCTCGCCCGGCGGCAGGCCCTTGAGGTCAGGCGTGAAGACGAGGCCTTGGGCACTCTCGGTCACCACGATCTTACCGACCGGGGCGCCTTCGCCGCTCGCCGTGACGAGCGTCATCGGGACGGTCACGCTCTTCTCGGCGGCCTGTGCGGCAGCGCAAACGAACAGTCCAGCCATGGCGACGGCAATACGATTCATGGTGCACTCCTTGGTTCCAGGGTAAAGCCCGATATTACTCCGGGGGCCGGGAGGAAGACGCGCGCCGTGTCCTCGATCGACAACAGGCGCCATTCGCCGGAAGGCAGGCCATCGAGCGTGAGGCCGCCCAGGGCCACGCGCTCCAGCGTCTCCACGTGGTTGCCTACGGCCGCGAACATGCGGCGCACCTGGTGGTAGCGGCCCTCGGTAAGGGTGAGGCGCGCATGGCGCGGACCCAGCACCTCCAGCGCGGCCGGCTCCAGCGGATCGGTTTCCCCTTCCAGCATCAGCGTGCCGGCGGCAAAGACGGCGGCCTCGTCGCCGCGCAGGTCGGAAGCCAGCGTGGCTTCGTACACCTTCGCCACCGAGGCCTTCGGCGAAATGATCCGGTGCAACAACTGCCCATCGTCGGTAAAGAGCAGCAGGCCCGATGTATCGCGATCGAGCCGGCCCACGGTGGACAGGACGGGATTGCGCAGCGAGAACCGCGGCGGCAGCAGGTCGTAGACGAGGCGACCGACGTCCTTGCGCGAACAGGTGTATCCCGTGGGCTTGTTGAGCATGAGCAGCATGCCCTGCGGGGGATCAAGCGGCTCCCCGTCGAAACGTACGTCGGCGTGCTCGACCTTGTCGTCGGCATACAGCACTTCACCGGATGCATCCGTGACCAGGCCTTCGCGGAACATCGCCGCGACCTGCTTGCGGCTGCCATAGCCGAGGTTGGCCAGCAGGCGTACGAGTTTCATCGGCGGGGCTCCCTGGCTTCGATCACTTTGAAACCGTCGCGCTCGACGACGGTTCGCACGCTGGCGAAACATGCGTCGAGCGTGGCTTCATATGCGAGATGACGGTTGGCGACCATCCAGAAACTGCCATGGGGGGCCAGCCCCTTTGCCGCGGCCAAGATGAACGCGCGGCCCAGCGAGGGGTCGTCGGCGCGGCCCTGGTGGAACGGCGGATTCGACACGATGGCGTCGTAGCCGGTGTCGATGCCATGGGTGACGTCGTGCCAGCGCACGGACGTGCCGATCTCACGGCCGGCATGGCTCATCGCTTCGGCGAGGTTCCGCCGCGCGGGCTCCAATGCGCGGGCTTCCGCCTCGTAAAGGTCCACGCCCGTCACCCCGGCACACCGCGCGATGGCCTCGCAGGCGAAGTAGCCGAAGCCCGCGCCGAGGTCGGCCACGCGGCCTGACAGGGTGGGCGGCAAGACGCTCGCGAGCAGGGCCGATGCGGTATCGACGCGGTCCCAGGCGAACAGGCCGCGCCGGGTCGTGAAGCGTCCGTCAGCCGTAGGCAACGGTTCGTCCAGGGCAAGCCATGCCGCGAGCAAGGAAGCATCCGGCGTGGCGCCCGGCCGCGTCCAGAAGACGCGGCATTTATGCTTCGAGAGACAGGCGACGCCACCGGCGAGCTGCGCGAGGTCGGCCTCGGCCGTCTTCGCGCCTTCCGCGTTGGGAACGCTCGCGATCACGACGCCGGCCTCGTCGACAAGGCTCATCGCCTGCGCGAACAAGGCACGCGACTCTTCGCGCTGGCGCGTCGGGAGCAGCATCACCACGCGAAAGCGCCCTCCTTCCGGAACCTCCGGCGTTACGGCAAAGCCGGAGCGCGCGAGGGCATCCGCCGCAGGCTTGAACGATTGCTGCAGAGTCCAGCCCGGGCGGCGCTGTTCGCGCAGGGCGAAGCCGTCGCGCGCGCGCAGGATGAGCAGGCTACCGTCCACGGGCAGCGTCAGGTCGCCCGTGGCAAAGGGCACGAACAACGTATCGAGGGCGGCGTCGGAAGCGGAACCGGCGGACAATGCGAGGACCTCGGGAAACAGGGGCCGGAAATTGTAGCCGACTGGTCCCGCAACCCTCACACCCGTCATTCCTGCGAAGGCAGGATCCAGCGTCTCGACTGCACGGGCTGCGGCGATGAGGCGCTGGATTCCTGCCTTCGCAGGAATGACATGGATCGTCAGCTGCTGCAGGAAAGCATCGAACATCCCACGCGTTCTCGCGCCCAGTCCGGGCGGCGGCCGGCCAGATGGTCCCTGCCCGGCTGTTCGTCGTACGGCTGTCGCAACGTATCGAGCAGTTCATGAATGCCCGCCTCGTCGCCCTGCTCCGCCCGGTCGATCGCCTGCTGGGCAAGGTAGTTGCGCAGCACGTAGCGCGGATTGCTCGCGTGCATCAGGGCGAGCCGCTCCTCTTCGGGAGACTCGTCGGCGCGTATCCGCTCGACGTAACGCTGCAACCAGGCCTGCAACGACTCCCCGACGGCAACACGCCCGGCTTCCGCGTAGAACGCGGCACCCACACTGCCGATCTGCGGTGCTGCGAGATCCAGCATGGCGAGATCGCGGAAGAAGATCGTCATGTCCATGCCGCCGGCCAGCAGCAGGCCGCGCAGATCGGCGACGAGGTCCTCGTCGCCGGGCCGCGTCCGGGCCAGACCCAGCTTTGCCGCGGAGAACGCCGCATCCGTCGCCTCGAAGGTCTCCACGTAGCGATCCAGCCCCGCCTGCAGCGGCGCCACACCATCGAACAGGGGCGACAGTGCCTGCGCCAGCCTCTGCAAGTTCCAGTAGCCCACCTGCGGCTGCTGGCCGAAGCGATAGCGGCGGTGCGCACGGTCGGTGGTATTCGGCGTCCAGTCCGGATCGAAGTCGTCGATCCAACCATAGGGGCCATAGTCGATGGTGAGCCCGAGGATCGACATGTTGTCGGTATTCATCACGCCATGCACGAAGCCGACCCGCATCCATTGGGCCATGAGCACGGCCGTGCGTTCGCACACCTCGGCGAAAAAGGCCGCGTAGCCCTCTTCTGTCGAAAGCCCGCCGAGCTGGGGGAAGTGCGTGGCGATGGTGAAGTCCACGAGCCGGCGCAGCAGGTCGATGTCTCCGCGCGACGACGGAAGCTCGTAGGAACCGAAGCGCAGGAAAGAAGGGGCCACGCGGCAGACGATGGCCCCGGGCTCGGGCGCCGGGTGGCCGTCGTACATGACGTCGCGCACGACGCTCTCGCCCGTGGCGACGAGCGAGAGCGCACGCGTCGTTGGCACGCCGAGATGGTGCATGGCCTCGCTGCACAGGAACTCGCGGATCGACGAGCGCAGCACGGCCCGGCCGTCGGCGCCACGGGAGTAAGGCGTTCGGCCGGCGCCTTTCAGCTGGATTTCCTGCCGGCCATGGCGGGCCGTGAGGACCTCGCCCAGCCCGATGGCCCGGCCGTCGCCGAGCTGGCCCGCCCAGTGACCGAACTGGTGGCCTCCATAGGCCATGGCATAACCGCTCATGCCCGGCCAGCGCGCGTTGCCGGAGAAGACCTCGGCGAAGTCCGGCGCGCTCGGGTCGATGCCCAGCATCTCGGCTACTTCGGCGGACACCGCGACGGTCCGGGGCGCCGGCACCGGCGTCGGATCCACCCAGGAGAATGCCGCGCCCGCTACCTGCCGTGGCACGTTCGAGGCCTCGGGATCGGCCGGGAGTTCACGGACGAAGGCGTTGTCGAAACGAAGGTCGGTCATGCTCCCGATATCCGGGCGGCGGCCGGCACATGCAAGGTTGGCCCTCAACTCGTGCACACTAGCGCCCCGCCCTTCCCGTCCCGGAACCCATGCGCCTCCTCCCCACCCTCGCCCTGCTCGCGATTCCGGCCCTCCCCGCCGGAGCCGAGTCGATGGCCGTGCCGCGCAGCGACAAGACACTGGTGGAGATCATCAATACGACCATGGGGACGCTGCCCAACGCCATGGACGCCTTGTCGGACAAGCTGCCCGGCGGTCTGCACCCGACAGCCGACGCCCCGCCGCAGATCGTGCGCAGCATGCCTTTCATCACCCGCGACGGCTTCCGGGTGACGGCCTTCGAGGCGCGCGGCATGAACGAGGGTGGCGACGTACCCATGGTTCGCTTCACCTCCATCCAGCTCGAGCAACGCCCTTGCTTCCAGCGGTCCGGACTCGACGAAGCCTTCCATGCCCCGTCTTCCGAAACCGCTCTTCCCGCCGCGCCTTCGATGCTGCCCAACCGCTACCTGGTGATGCAGATGCCCTGGGGACGGCTTTCGTTCGGCACCTCGCAGGAGAGCGGCGGCTGCGTCATCGCGATCGTCGGCGACGCCACGGGCGGCCTTCCCGGCCTGCGCATGCCATTGCCCTTCCCACAACCCACCACCGTCCCGGGCATGCCCGACCTGCGCCGCACATGGCCGATGCCGGTCGGTGCCTATCCCGCGGAATAACCACTAGCGCGCACCTGCGATCGGGCGGAGCGACTCGAACTTGCGCTCATACTCGTTTGTAACGTCCTTGGCTTCCTCGCCGCTGCGGATGACGCGCGGCGTGATCAGCACGATCAGTTCGGTGCGATTGCGGCTGCGCAGCGTCGAGCCAAAAATCCGGCCCACGACCGGGAGCCGGTTGAGCCCCGGAATGCCTGTATCGGTCACTCCCTCCTGCTGCTGGATCAAGCCCCCCAGCAGCACGGTCTGCCCGCTCTGCACCGCCACCTGGGTGGCGACTTCGCGCTGCTGGATCGGGAAGTTGCCCGTGGTCGTGTCTTTCTGTCCCGGCGCGCTCACGACCTGATCGATGTTGAGGTAGACCAGACCGCCCGGATTCACGCGCGGACGCACGTTCAGGATCACGCCGGTGTCCTTGTATTCCACCTGGCCGATCATGTTGTCCGTATTCGCGTTGATATTCACGAAGGTCTGCTGGATGGGAATCTGGTCACCGACCTGGATGTGGGCCTTCTGGTTATTCAGAACCACCAGCGAGGGGGCCGACAAGGTCTTCGTGTTGCCGCTGGTTTCCATGGCGTGCAACGCGACGGAAAGATTGTTGTTGACGAAAGAATAGAAGAACGTGTCGCCTGACTTGAGGCTGTTGCCGCCGTCACCCAGCGCCCATTGCTGCTTGTTGCCTGGCTGGCCGACGGAACCGTCCGTGCCGCCGACCAGTCCTTCCAGGTACCACTGCACGCCGAACTGGAATTGTCCGGTCAGCGCCACCTCGAGGATGCGCGTCTCGATCTGCACCTGCAGCGGCACCGCGTCGAGGCGCTTTATCGCCTGTTCGATCTCCAGCCACTGCGACGGCCGGCAGCGCACCATCAGCTGGTTGTTCCCATCGACCGACGTGATGCGCACGCCGCTTTCGGTGGTGACGGCAGCGTGGCGGTTGTTGCCGCTGCCATTGTCCTCACTGGTGCTGTCGCCGAAGCCTCCACCGACGAGGCCGCCCGACGTGCCCGTGCCATTCGTGCCGTTGAATCCCGTGGAAGTGGAAAGGCCGGAGGATGTGCCGAGCGAAGACGAAGACGTGGACGATGCACTGTTTCCGAAGGCTCCCGTGGTGCTGCCGAGGCCGGAGCCGTTACGGTTGCCGAGGTCGCTGTCGCCGCCACCCAGCGTGCCGGAGCTCAGGCCGGGGCCCACACGGCCCCCGTTGTCGCCCGAACGGCCGCCGCCGGAGCCACCGCCGTAGATGTCCGAGAGATACTGGGCCAGATCCGAAGCCTGCACATTGCGCACGTCATACACGTAAAGCTCGGGCTCGTTGCCGCCGCCATGGTCGATCTTTTCGATCCAGTTGCGCACCTCGCCGAGATAGTCGGCATTGGGACTGATCACGACGAGCGAGTTGGTCCGCTCGATGGGAATGAACCGGAGCATGCCGGCCATCGGTGTATTGCCTTTCTCCCCGAACAGCGAGTCGAGTTTCGGTGTGAGGTCCTTCACTTCGGCACGCTGCAGGCTGAAGACGCCGACCGACATGCCGCGCAGCCAGTCCACGTCGAAGGTCTTCACCGTGCGCTCGTAGTTATCGAGTTCGCTCGGCGTGCCCGCCATCACCAGCACGTTGCGCGTCGGATCGGCCAGCAAGGTCGCGTCCGGCCGCGCGAACGGCTTGATCAGCTTCTGCATCTCGGTGGCCGAGATGAAGCGCAATGGGAACAGGCGCGCCTGCAGCCCGCCCGGGGGCGCCGCGGCGCCGATGCTCGGCACCAGGTTGCCCGCCACCGCGTCCTTGGCCGGCATCACCACGTAACGCCCGTTGGTCTGGACCAGCGCATTGCCCGTCCACGACAGCAGCGTCTCCAGAATCGGCAGCGCCTGCTCGCTGGTCACCGGCTGCGAGGTGGAGAAGGACACGTTGCCCTGCACGCCCGGCACGATCGAGTAGTTCTCGTGCAGCAGATCGCCCAGGATCGCCTTGACCACCGATTCGACCGGCTGGTTCTCGAAATTGAAGGTCACCGTGCCCGCCCCCGCCGCCACCGGCTTGGGCTTGGCCAGGCCCACGGGCTTGACGAACTCGCCCGTGCCCGTGGTGATGTCCGGCGCCGCCACCGGCGGCACCGGCGGATTGGTATCCCCGATCGCCAGCGGCTTGGGCACCGGCTCCTCCGTCCCGGCCAGGGCCTCGCGCTGCAGCGATCCGTCGTCGCGAGGCTGCGGCAGCGTCGTGCAGCCGGCAAGCGCGACCACCATGGCGGCGATGCCGATCGTAAGAATGCGTGTCATGCAACAACCGTCATGGTCTACGAAGACCTGCGAGAGTGGCGGGTGCGTGTTGCGGCGCCGTGACGTTAGCTTGCGGGGCTATCCCGCCAGCGCAGCACGGTGTAGAGCGTCTCGTTTGGGACACGCTCCGGCCCAGCGAACGGGAACTGCACCGTCGCCTCCACCGTGGCATGGCCTCCATGTCCGTCGTCCGCGCTCGCGCGGAATGTCATCGTATTGCCCGGCAACGCGCTGCCAAGCACGATCCCGCCCGGCAGGTTCGTGAGCGGCGTGCCGGGAGGAACGCTGTCGCGGATACGAATGATTTCGCGGGCCTTGGACAGGTCGAGACCGCGTATGGCAGCCATGGCGAGCACGGGCGCGAAGTCAGGCTGTGGAGCCGCCTGTCCGGACCAGATCGTGATCGCGGGCTCGAGCCTGCTGTACAGGTCGGCATCCATGCCGGGCAAACCCTGAAGTTCCTCGATGGCGACGAACGGCGCGTACCTGGCAGAAGGGCTTTTGACGCTGGCCGCAAGTATTGCGACCGGCGACGCTCCGTCGTCCGCCACAGCGCTAAGCGCGGGGCCACGCCATTCCAGCACGTGGCGGGTCAGCTCATCTGCCCGGTCGACAGCACAGCCTGCCGCGACGAACAGCGCCTTCAGCGTGCCCGGGTCGGCACTGTTGATATCGACCTTGCCTGTTTCGTCGAGCATGTCCACGGCTACATGCACGCGATCGAAGTCGAACGCCAGGGATCTGCGGTCGCCCGGCAGCTTGCCCTCTGCCGGCGGCATGCCTCCTATCTCGGCCAACAAGGCTTGCCGGCGGCGGGCCTGGACCACGACGATGGCCTTCATGATCCCCGCCTCGGCGGCATAGCGCGCACGCTGCTGGCCGAGCGTGAAGCGCGTCTGCAGCGCTTCGACGCGCGCGATGCCGGCGAATCCACCCACGAGGATGGCGAGCAAGGTGCATGCCCAGAGGACGACCAGCAACGCGATGCCTCGTTGCGCCCGCTTCATCGCACGAAGTCCGGCAAGCGGCGGGCAGCACCGCGTACGTTTACCGCATCGGGATCCTGGCGTGGCGCCACGATCAGCGGCGGCCATGCATCGCCGCCCTCTTCCGGCACCACCGTGATCTCAATGGAACCCGGAAGCACCATCGGATCGGGCCACTGGTCCAGCCATGCCGGCGAACCGCGCTGCGCATAGCGCACACGTATCGAGTTCACGTGGGTCAGGAGGACATCCTGTACACCGGCGACCATCGTCGCCTGGCTGCCGGGCAACGGCGAAAGGTGGGCCTCGAGTGCCCGGCCGTCCTCCCCTTCATCGCCCAACTTTACTTCGATGACCTGGGGACCCAGTTTTCCAAGATACCCTGGTAACGCGGCGACAAAGCGGATATGCGAGCCGTCGCCTTCGAAAACGACGGGCTTGCTTTCGTCGAGCATCTTCCACGGCAACGCCGTCGCCGACGACAGCTCGCGGCGCAGGAATTCGCGCCCGGCACGCACCTCATCCATACGCGCGATGACCGATGAGCCGTGGCCGACGCTTAATGTGGTGGAGCGCACTCCCGAATAGACGCCGAGCAGCAGAATCGCCAGTAACGCCAGAGCGGCCAGTACCTCCATCAGGCTGAAGCCGCGCATGACGCTCATGGACCGGCTACCGACGTCGTCGATATGGGTTTGGGCTCGTCCTGTACCCGTAACGTCACGAAGTGCGCACTGCGCGCTGCACTTCCGTCGCGCCAGGTGATGTCGAGATCGATGCGATAGACGTGCAGGTCCGGTGCCTGTACTGGGAACGGATCCTGTGGCGAGATGACGGTCCGCCATTGATGACGCGTGTCGTATGCGCCTGTCTGCGTTCCCTCGCGGAGCGGTTCGCGCCGGCCCATGGCGTCCATCGTCGAATCGGCCAGCATCGCGATGCGGTTCAGTTCCCGCGCGTGCCTCGTCAGCTCCGTGGCAGCACCTGCCACATGCATCACGGCGCCGAATGCCAGCGCCAGAAGGAGGATCGCCGCGATGGTCTCGAGCAGGCTGAAGCCTGCCGCTGAGTGCCTTCGAATGTTCCTTGGTGGGGCCATGATGCGAGGCTTTCAGCTCATTGTTGCAATCTGGAGTCGGCTACCCCAGAAAAAGGGAGCGGGCTCATGCCCGCTCCCTTTCCATCCGTCCTGGACGGAACGCGTTACTTAGTTGACGCAGCCGCCGATCTTCGCCTGGATGCCGGTGGCATCGTCCAGCGTGGCGTTGCTCAGCCAGGCATAGCCCGTGGTGATGCGACCGATCTTGGTCACCGACGAGCGCGTCGTCTTGTTGTACGGCGCGTAGAGCAGGCCTTCGACGGCCGAAGCGCGCGAACCGTTACCCTGCGCGTTGGCGAGCAGGTAGGTCACCGCGAGGATCGGGTAACCCGTCGACGGGTCGGCGTAGTCGTTCGGGTTCACCACGGCGATGCACTGGCTCGTGGTCGACAGCGGGGTCAGGATCGGACGGCCGCTGAGGGTCGCGCCGTTCTGGCCGGCCACCGTGGTGCTGTCCGAGATGGCAACGTCATAGGTGAGGTTCACCGGCACGGCCGCCGTGCCGAAGCCGGTGGACGGATTGACGACGAGGTTGCTGTGCGCGTTGCGCACCGACGCGAAGCGAGCCGGAGCGGTGACGCCATTGGCGGCTTCGGCGTAGCCGATCGTGCCGTCGTTGGCGTTGACGGCGGCGGTGACGCCCGCATTGCCGTTGGCGGGGATCGAATTCACGAAGGTGTACGCAGCCGCACCGGTGGCGAAGCTCTGGTTCGTCTTGAAGTCGACGGCGGCAGGCACGCCAGCCGTGGTGTTCGACGGGCAGACGGCCGACAGGTGGTTCAGGAACGAGAACGACGTGCCGCTGCCATCGCTGCGGAAGACGACCTTGATCGGGCCGCTGACGCCCGCCGGAACCGCACCGGCAGCCGAGAGAGTGCTCCAATCCGTGATCTTGCCGGAGAAGATGCCGCAGATCTGGCCTTCGGTCAGCGTCGCCGAGGTGACCGCGGGAGCGCTACCCTGCGCGTCCTTACGGAAAACGATGGCGATCGCGCCGGAGATCGACGGCAGCTGCACCGGCTGGGTGCCGGCGCCATGACCGGTCACATAGTTGCTGAACTCCGACACCGACAGCGGCGCGTCCGAACCCGCGAAATCGGCCTGGGTCAGACCGCTGCCACCGAAGCCCAGCGGGGCCGGCGGGGTGGTGCCGCACGCCAGATTCACCTGGAAGTTCGTCGGGTCGTTGCCGGCGAGGATCTTCTTGCCGGCGCCGCTGCCCGTCGGGCAGTAGGTGCTCGTGTTGCTGCTGGCGGTGTTGTAGACGGCGAGCAGCGAGCCAGCCGACGGCGTGATCGGCGAACCGGAAGCGCTACCCGTGTAACCGATGGCCGGCAGGGTGGCGCCGCCACCGACGAGCGCGGTCGCGCTGGCGGCAGAAGCGAGGCACAGAAGGACTGCGCCCGCAATGAACTTCATGCTGGTGTTTCCCATCGAAATGTCGCAACGCATGGTGTTACCCCTTTGCATAGAAGCCCCCCGAGTGGAGGCCTTGCAAGGGTCGCCCATTGTCGTTACCCCATCATGCCACTCCGGTGTCCGCGATTATGATGAGTTGATGATTTCGGCAAACCAGGAGCGGACTTGCGTCACGTTTGCGCGGAGCTTTCATATTCATTGTCATGAACCGGAATGAGGCGACGCTCACATCCGGCGAAGCCCCTTCCTTTCCGCTTCCGTCAGCTGCCCCTTCGCGTCGCCGCGACCAAGGACCTGCACCGGTGATTTGTCATCGTAGCCGGTGGCCGGCGACACGCTCGACGTGTCATCGCCGTCGCGCAGGACACGTACGGAGATCTCGGACGGAAGCTTGTCGCGAGCGTCCGACTGTTGCTTGCGCGCCACGTCCTCGGCCGCCTGCGACGCGGCGGTAGCCGCGGCGCTGGCCGCATTCAATGCACCGATGTTGACCGCCGCCGTCACGGGCACGCCGATCGACTCGCCCTTGACCTGGATGTTGTCGGCATTGGCGACGCGCGCCGCCGCAATGACGAGATTGCCGGAAACCCGGATACCCGCGTCACCCGCATCCACCGTGCCGCGCGGTGCGATGAGATAGGCATTACCTGCCCTTGCACCCTCGACCGTCTGAAGCGTCGCGATTCCTGCGCCGCTCACCTGGCCCCGCGCATCGACACGGCACCATACGTCGAAATCACAGAGGAAGGTCGGCGGCGGTACCTCGCTGTTGGTCTTGGCGCCCTGACCGGCGTTGATGTCACCGTTGGAACTCCAGATCGTGACGTCGCCACCCTGTTCGGTGAATATCCGGCTCTGGGCCAGCAACAGACTGCGGTCGGTGAAGACGTTGACGTTGCCTGCTTCGAGGGTCAGCAGGCCCATGGAATTGGGACCGCCCGTTACCCTGCCCTGGCTGTCGACGAACTGCGCCGGTGCGGAAGTGCTGCCGATCAGCGCCTGTCCGCCCGGGCCCAGCAAGGTCACATCGCCGCCCTGCTGGGTCTGGATCGTCGAGCTGCGGATGTCGAGGTCACCGGTGTCCACCGTTGCAGCCGCACCGTTGAGGCCACCTTGCCCCGTACCGTTCGACGTATAACCCAGACTACTCGGGAACAGGCTGCCCAGGGCCGCGTAACCCCGGGCGTACTGTCCCGCATAAGGGCTCGACGCATCGTTGTAATCCGTGCCGACTTGCGCCAGTAGCTTGAAGAGCTCCTTCTCCGCGAACAGGCGCTGCACGATCTCAGGCTCATTGGCGAAGAGATCGCGAGCCTGCTGCTCCGTGAGCGAGACCGTCGTGTCGTCGACCACGTGGCCGGTGGCCGTGGCGTTGCCCGCGATGCGGCGCTGCATGAAGTCGACGAGGTCCGGCAGCAAACTGGGCAGGCCATCGGTGCCTTCAAGATAGTGTGCAAGGAAGGCGGCGGTGTCCACACCGGGTCCGACGCCGAAGTTCACCAGCACTTCGGCGCTTTCATGCGGCAGGAAGGGGTTATACAAGTTGCCAACGGCATCGATACCGGTCGGGTATGCGTTGCCACCCGAGGACAACGACGAGACGTCCGCCTGGCTGACGAAGGGACCGATATCGCGGCCCGCGTCCACCACTAAGGTACCCGGACCGCCCAAGAGAAGCGAGGGCGCGAGGGTGTACGACCAGCTATTAGGCACAGCGGAGTTGGCGCCGAATGGCGTGTCGTATATGTCGCGACCGGCCGAGACGCGCGTGATGTCGGCACGACGCGTGTGTTGCCCGATGAGCGACAGGTTGGCGACGTCGCGGCCTGCTCGTATGTCGGCCTGTTTCGAAGGAGCCAGCGTAAGGAGGTTGAAATAGAAGCCACCGGACCCGGCGAAGCCGTTCGTGATATCTCCGCTTACGGCGTAAACACGCACGGGTGTCGTATCGTCGGCGTGCAAGGCTTCGGGTTCATGCTCATCGCCTGACGTCAGCCCCAACCGATGGTCGTCGCGCACCCCAATGGGTTGGAGCGGCGACGGCATATCGCCCGGTGACGAATCGATCAATCCAAAGCTCTGTCCGTTCGAATCAAACGTCGTCCGCGCGAGGTGGATGTCGGCCGACGCGAGAAGGGTCAGGTTTCCCGTGGCGGACGGAAACAACTCGCCATTGGTACGGATATCCACGCTGCCGCTCAGCGCCTGGAGAGCGAAGCTCGAAGGCAGGTACGGACCCACGATGCCACTGGTACCCAGCAGCGGACTCGGTGCGAAAAGAGCGCCTGGCGAGAAAAGGCTGCCGAAAACGACGTCGCCGCTGGCCGAAGTCGCCGAGAACGACGACATCGTCGAGTAGCCCTGGCTGTCCGAATGGCCCGCGGGGAACAGCGATTCAATGTTTGCGGACCGGTAGTACGAGGGATCGTATACACCGCCGATATCCGTGCCCTGGCGAGAGTTGACGGTGAACCGGGCATCCTGCAGCGCGAACAGGGTGGACACCGGCGTCGTCACTTCCGTTCCGTCGAATGCCGCGCCCATGTCGAAGCTCGCAAGGGAAGGCGATGCGCCAATAGCCCCATCCGCGCGCACATCCGCCGTGCCCCTGGCCACGAAGTAAGTACCGCTCAGGATGTCGCCGCCCGCATGCACGGAGAGGTCGCCGCCGCCCACGGTGGTGATCGATTTGCCGTCCGGATTCTTGTACCAGGTAGTGGGAAGCGACACGGAGAGCTCGCTGACATCGCCACCGGCATCCACGTCGACGTTGCCGCCGACGCTCATTACACCCTGGTGGAAATTGGCGAAGTCGATGGACGAACGAGAGCCGTCGGCGGCGTTTCCGACCTGCATCCACTGCCACCAGTATTGCGCCACCGAAGTACCCGGCTCCGATTTCGTCTGCGAGCCATCGTCATCCAGCACATTCTGGATACTTGCGATATCGCCGCCGGCACGGAGGTGAACATCTCCAGCCTGATCGGGGTTGACCAATCCGTTGACCAGCATGTCGGGCTGCGTTTGGCCCACCTGCCCTGCGATTTCGGACGGCCTCACGACGCTGACGTCCGTATCCGCCGTCGTGCCTGCCGCCGGCGTACCCGCGGTGTATATCGTGGCCGGCGACGCGGTATCCAGCCACTGGATATCGCCGGAAGAAGCTATGTCGATGTCACCGGTACCCGTGCGGATGGTCGTCGGCATGAATACGGTCTTTCCGGAGAAGGGACCGTTCGGTGTCACGATGCTCGGGTCGGATACCGTGTCTTTGACCTCGAAGTGTCCATCCAGCCGGACATTTCCCGTCGAGGCCACCGACGTGGCCAGCGGATCGAGACCGTTGACGTCGGCGCCCGCTGCGAAGCGATACGACGTGCTCGGCCCACCAAGCAAGGTGGCCGAGGCCAGCGACGTGGCGTTGCCGAGCGTAGGCATGTTGGACGGTGAATTATCTGGCGCCGGCTTGCCGAAAGCGACGGCAGGAGGAGCCGAATTGTCCGCGTTCTCACGAGGAGCGAACGGCGCATAGAACAGCTGCGGCGTGTTTGTCGCAGGATCGGTGACGGTAAAGGCGACGGTCGTGAAGTAATTGAGGTGCCCGGCGAGGTACGTCGCATAGTCCTGAGACCATGTGCCGTAATCGGCAGCGACTGGGAGAAGCAGCGGCGAGGGCGTTTCATTCGTCCGAAGGCCGAATCCGAAGTTGCCTTGCAACCAGGCCAGGTAGTTGTCGGCGTAGTTCGAATAGTTCGCGAACGCGGTCGGCTGCGGTGCCTGAAGGGACGTTGGATTGTAACTGAGGAAGCCCGTGGTGCTGTTCGTCTGAATGAAGAAGGAGGACCACAAGGGATTGTCGGCGTCGCCGAACTCGCCGAGGTAGGCCTGATAATTTGCGTAGTACTGATCCGTCTGCTTGACCGCTGGTGCAATCAACGGCTGGTAATACGGATCCTTGCTGATGTCAGCCGTGCCACCGCCCGGCGTCATCCCATTTGCGGGGTCGCCGCTGGCCAGGTTGATCGATCCGTTCCAGGCGTGGTTGGCGTCGAGGTACGCCTGGGCCTTCTGGTATGCCGTGAGTGCAGCGGTGTACAGGGGGTTCGCAGGATTCGATTCTTTCGGCGCGAACGGCGCATAGAACAACTGCGGGATGTTCGATGCGGGGTCCGTGACCGTGAATGCAACCGTGGTGAAGTAATTGATGTGGTTGCCGATGTACGTGGCATAGTCCTGTGACCAGGCGCTATAGTCGCTTGCCACGGGCAGAAGCAGCGGTGACGGTGTTTCATTCGTCCGCATGCCGAAACCGAAATTACTCTGCAGCCAGGTCATGTAGTCGGCGGCATAAGTCGCATAGTCAGCGTAGGCTCCCGGCTGCGGGGCGACCAGCGACGTCGGGTTGTGGACCAGGAAACCCGTGGTGCTGTTCGTCTGGACGAAGAAGGACGACCACAAGAGGTTATCTGCGTCGCCGAACTCGCCGATGTACTGCTGGTAATTCGCATAGTAATCGTCGACCTGCCCCTTCGAGGGGGCCGTCAACGGCTGGTAGTACGGATCCTTGCTGATGTCAGCCACACCGCCGCCGGGCGTCATGCCGTTCGCCGGATCGCCGTCGGCGAGGTTGATCGTCCCATTCCAGGCGTCGTTGTTGGCGTCGAGATAATCGAGCGACTTCTGATAGCCGGCCAGTGCCGCTTCATAACGCGGGTCTTCGGGCGCCCCGGGAGCCGGAGGGTCGTTGAGGCCGGCACCATCATTCCGTTGATAGAAGCCGTCGGTAATGCTCGCGTCGAGGTCGAGGTTCCCTGCCGCGCGTACGGTCAGGATCGGTGCTTCACCGTTATAGCGGTAAGCCAGCTGCGGCTTTCCGTCGTTACCCGTAACACCCGCGCCGAGGTTCCAGTTGGTAACTACCTTGATGTCGCCACCGTTGGCACCATCGGCCGGATTGCGCAGTTCGATACCCGGACGCACGTGGACATTGGCGATCCCGTCGAAGCGATTGCCGAAGGTAAAGCCGGGCCGCTCCACGAAACCCATCAACGTACCGGGACCGTGCGTGGGATCGCCGTCGCGATAGCCGTAGAAGCCCGCGTGATCGATATTGATCGCGTCCGGCGTGAAGTAATATTTGTCGAGATAGTCCACCTGCTGGGCGGCATCGGCCGGCGGCGGCAATGCGTTACCCTTCCCGTCGACCCAGCTGCCCGGCACCATCGTCACGCCGTCACTGGCGAACCAGCCTGCCGGATCGATGACGCCATCGAAACGCTGCTGGTTGCTGGTGCCGTCCTTCGTGCTCCACACGGCAAACGGCTCGATGGTGACGTCGCGAGCGCCTTTGATCGACGCCGGATCGTCGATCGCTACCGGCACGTCCCCATCCACGAGCAGTGGCGCGCGAATGCTCAGCTTGCCCCCGGCAAAAGCCGTATCCGAACCACCCGAGACGTCGATCCGGGCGCCGGCGCCCACGTGGACGTACCCGGCATCCGTGCGCTCGACCTCCTCATAGCCGTAGGTCGGATCGGTCATGCCGTTGCCCGTACCCGTCGTGCCCAGCAGTACGTCGCCACCGCGCTGCTCCGGCGTAGTGACATGAGCATCCAGCCTGCCATCGATATCGACACCCCGGCGAGCCCACACCTCGATATGGCTGCCCGCCGGCGAGCTTGCATCCACGGTGCCGTCGATGCGCGCCTTGCCGCCGTTGGCGTACAGATAAACCTTCTGCGATTTGAGGGTCGTACTGCCGGATAGCAACAGGTCGCCCTGCCCGCTGGTGACATCCACCAGGCCCGTCGATCCGCTCGCCGCGACAAGCCCGGCCAGCGAATCGAGGTCGAGAGCACCGCCGGTGCCGATGGTGAAATAGCCTCCTCGATAGCCGTCTGCCGCGTGGCCGTCGTACGTGCCACCGAGTGCGAGCGCGCCGCCGGCAACGGCCTTGAAGGAACCGGCGTCGCCGGCTCCCATGGCACCGCCGTAGCGGACGGAGGCGCCATCGTCGATGGCGATATCGCCGGTGGCACTCAGCGCCAGGCTACCGCCCGGCGCGTACGCCGCCGTGTCGAAGAACTGGCGAGTCACGCCGCCGACATCGAGCGAGGTGCCCGCGTCCACATGGATGCCGCCCTGGATGGCGTCGAGGGTAAGGCCACCCGCCGCCGCCTTGAGATTCATGCTGTCGTCGATGCTGGCCGCGCGCAGGGTGAGTGAGCCACCCAGGCCATCGCGCGAAAGCGCCGTCCCCTCGAGGCCGTGCAGATTCATCGCGCCCTTGGTGGCCAGGGTCGAGGCCGAGCCGCCGTCGGCGACGAATACCGGCGCCGACAGGTCCACGGAGGCCGCGCCAAAGTCCATGCCGCCCTGCGCCACCGCGACGATGCCGGAAGTCGCTGAGCCGTCGAAGGCGCCGAAGCCGCGCAACGTTGTCGCGCCCTGGCCAAAGTCGATCTCGTTCGCATCGACGCTGAGGGTACCGTCGCCTGCCAGCGCATTACCCGTCGCAGCGCCCAGCAGGTTCGCGAAGCCGATCGTGCCGGCGTGCAGGCTTACATCATGGCCATCGCCGGTGATCCCTCCCGCGCTCAACACCAGGCTATTGTCGACGGCGACGTCCTGCGCACCGAGGAAATCGATGTTTCCGCGGCTACGCAACGTGACCGAATCGGAACCGCGCCACTGCGCCAGGGTCGCGGCGCCAATGGCCAGGCCATCCGTCGGTGCAATCGTATCCGTGCCGACGAAGGCGATGCGATTGGCTGTGGCGTCAATGTTCTTGCCGGACAGCAGCGCATTGTCGTCCACGCGCACGCGGCCGGTGGCATCCAGCGAAAGAGCGTTGCCGCCCGCGACCGTCGCACCGGCACCGATTGTCAGCGTGCCACCTGGAGAACTTGGATCCAGGCCCAGGCGGGAGACAGGTGCCGCGCCGTTCTGCGAGACGCGCAATAGTGCGCCATCGCCGTCGATCGCCGATACCGGCGTTCCGCTGGCATCGTTACCGGCCTTACGTCCGAACACTACGGGCTGGCTGGCGACCGGGTTGCCGTCACCCCGCGCGGCGAGAACGCTGCCGCTCTCGAGGATGATGCCGTCGCCGGCGGCACCGGCCACGAGCAGGATCTCCTGCCCGGCCAGGGGGTGCGCGGCATCGTTGGACAGCAAAATTGAATTGGCGGTCACGTCGACGTGATCGCCGTCGGTGTCGCTGCGGCGCGTGCCGCCAAGGAGCAGGCTACCCGCGCCCAGTGTGGTGAGTCCGTCCGCCGAGATGCCCAGATAGCCGTCGCGCGCGGTCTCTTCCGCGCCAAGGATCTGGATGGCCTGGCCAGCGATGTCCACCTGCGAGGTGCGCCCTCCCTTGTCGGGCGTGGCGTCCAGCGTGGCACCGAGGTCCAGCTGGTGCCCGGCTCCGATCTGCAGCCGCCCGGCGTCCGCCGCCAGGGCCGGCGCCACCTGGCCCTTCTTGGCGGCCGCGGCATTGAAGAAGCTATCTGCGTCGGTCAGGCGGTATTGCGAGTACTGCTGCCAGGTGTCCGCCGACTGCACCACGAAGGTGGTCGTGCGCGCATCGTGCGCGCCCGTGAACGCATCGCCATAGTAACCACCCACGGCATAGCCGCCGTCCGCAAATGCCGCGGCACGGCCGACGACGGCATCGCGAGACCCCGTCTGATAGATGCGCAACGCGCCAGGCAGCGTGGCGTACTGCGCGGGCAACAGCGTGTAGTAACCGGCGTCCAGGCCCGGCACACCGGAGAGATACACCTGGCGACCGGCACCGGGTTGGATCACACCGTTGGCATCCATCGCCATGTCGGTCGCCGCTACGGCACTCTGATGACCCGGGAGGATCGCGTAGACCGTCGCGCCGTTCGGCGCCGTCGCGAGCAGGTCGCGCGTACCGCCAGTGCCGGGTACGAATTCCGAGGCCTGCAGGTGTCCACCGCCGTCGAGGTCGACGGTCGCGCCCGCATCGAGCGCCACGGTATCTCCCTGCACTTCGATCTGCTTGGCAGGCGGTGTACCGACGATGGGAGCGGATGTGCCGGAACGCAGGAGGTAGCGCCAGTCCACGCCGTCCACGGTGTTGCCATAGGGAACGGTAAGACCGTCAAGCGACACGGAGGTGACGCTGCCGGGCGCCAAATGAACGCTCTTCGTGGCTGCCAGGGCAGGCAGACTGGCTGGGAGGCCGAAATCGATGACGGCCGACGCCGGATCGCTCGTGCCCAGCACGATGCTGCCCGACGGCACGCGGATCGTGCCCTGCTGTTCGATGTGATCGGCGCTGACGAGGAGCGCGCCACCGGCAGACAATGGCGCGGTCGATGCCTTGCCGGACGGAAGGAAGGTAACGGTCGTTTCGCGCGTGTTGCCTTCCGCATCGGGCAGACCCGATGCATTCGCATCGATGGCGAAGCGATACGCACTGGTGGGATACACCTGCCCGGCAGAGAAAACGAGGTCGCCGGTGGAGAACAGCATGCCCGGCTGGACCTTGGAACCATCCAACGAAGCCAACGACGACGGTAGCGTGAAGCGCAGGTCGTCGCTTGCGTTGAATTGGGCCTGACGCCAGCCTTGCAGGTTGACCATGCCTCCCATGTCGACGGTGGCGGCATGGATATCGAGGATGCCGTCGCCCGCCGCCGCCGTGACGGGAGCAGCCGCCATGCCGGTTATTTGCACATAAGGCGCGTTGATGCTCACATGGCCCGCGCCCTCCAGGAAGCCTTTCGGGAGATCGATGCTTGCGGCATTCCCCGGCAGTGCCTCGATGATGGGAGCATTGATCACGACCTCGCGGGCGAGATCAAGGTTCACATCCCCGGCAAAAGCAACCGAGTCACTGCCCAACTGCAAGCCAGCCACGCCCGATCCCTTGAGGACGTCGGCTGCAAACGTCAGCGTGCCGTCTGCGCCAAAGGTGCCGCCATCGCTCGCATCGCTCGCGGCAAACGCTGGTTTGCCAGCGTACGACTGGCGCACGAGAATGCCCTTCGCGGTTACCTTGGCGAAGGGGTCAGACGTAGTGAGCGAGGCTATCTGCAGGGAGCCTCCGTCCGCCCATGCCGAGCCACCGTGGGCATCAAGTGTCGCGCCGACATAAAGGCCAGCCGAAGCACCGAACATGATGCTGCCGGCATCGCTCCAGACCGCCGTGGGTTCCGCGTCCACCGTGACGCCATTGAGCCGGTGGGACGCGCTCGGAAGATCAAAGGTAGACGCCGCACCGGAGACATCGATGCGAGCGCCGTCGTCGGCGATCAGGAAGGTCTCGTCGGAGCCCGTCAACGCCACGGAACCGCCCGCCAGGACATCGCCCAGGCGCGGGACTGTCCGGCCAGCCGGGCCGTTGGCTGGTGCTACGTGACTATTCAGCAACGCAACGCCGCTGGCATCGAGCACGGCACCATCATCGACCCGTACGCGCGAGGTCAGCCCCGTATCCGCCACGGCCGGAAGCGCCGTGAGGTTGATGGTACCGCCGTGCGCTGTCAGACGGCCGCCTACTTCCACGCTGTGCCAAGCGGAGATATCGATCAGGCCTTGCGCATCCACATCCACGGTGGCGTCGTTGCCGACGGTGGCCGTGCCGGATACGTTCGGCACGTCGCGAGGACCACTGGTCGGGTCACCTACCACAATCGCCCAATTGAGATAGTCACCTGCCCGTATCGTTATGCCTGGCGCCTGGTCCGCAGATGCGCCTCGCGTCGCCCATCGTTGCCAATCGTCCAGAAAGCCGACGCCCGTCACCCCGGGCGTCGCGTACAGATCGGCATCGCTACCAACACCGCGTAGCGCATCGAGATCGGCCAGCATATTTGCTGGGCGCACCAATACGTGCGCGCCGTCCGCGACGGTCGCATCGGTCACCGAATCGAGGTTGTAACGACTGAAGCCCTGCCCGCTGAAAAACTCGGGAGACAGCCACAGACCGTTCGCGAGCGACATGTTCGATGGATCGCCACCCACTTGAATCTGCGCGGCACGCAGCGTCAATGCGCCGCCGCCGGAAAATCCCCAGCTGCGAATCGTGCCGTCCAAGCCAATCCGCCCACTGCCGAAGGAAGCCGGCGGAGTACCGATAGGGTCCCAGGCTGAGGAACCGGGTTTCTGGAGATAGGTTTGTATCGAGAGATTGCCACCCCGCCCAGCCGGTACGCCGTCATTGAGGCTGACGTCTCCACGCGTATTCACGTAGCCACCGCCCGAGACGTCGACCACGCTCCCCTGCTGCAGGAAAATCGAACCCGTACCGTCGCTGTTCCTCCCGCTGACCGCCTGGATCGTGGCAAGCGTCACGTTGCCGCCATTGATCCACCGATCGCCCCTGGCTTGATCGGCGTGCAATCCAGTGTCATTCACCCATTGGCCGCGTGCGCTAAGCAGCGCGCCATCGTGAAGGGTGATGTCCGCGTCCTGGACCGATGCAGTCAACGCTTGACCCGGCGCCTGGGTGGGAGCGCCCGTCGTGATCGAGATGTTCCCTGCAGGTGCCTCGATGCTGCCATAGATGTCCACGCGCGAACCGGCGATCGACACACTTCCACCCGGTTGCAACGCGAGGTGGGTCCCGGCGGTCTCCTCGACGGCGGAAGTCGCCGTCAGATCGACCGTGCTGAAGCCGGCCTTACCCAATGTGTCCGCACTGACGACCATCCATGGCGCGTCCAGACTTGCCGCCACATCGACGTCGCTCCAAAGCGTATCGCGATTGAAACCCGGCAAGAGCGACTCGAGCGTACGCGACACCTGCTGTATCCGAAGGCCGCCCCTGCCTCCGAGGCCACCGCCGGGGTTGACCATATCGAAGGCAAACGTGCCGCCATCCGGCTGAGTGCCGTCGCCCTTCTGCCGTGTTCCTGGCGTTGCCTCGGCCGAGATATCGCCGTCAAGCACCAGAGCCGTATTCGCATGCACCGTCATCGTGCCGGCATCCGCGCCCTTGACGAAGCCTTCCTGGTAACGGCGGGTGCCACCCATGACGGGTGAGTTATAGGTTTCGCTCACACCCCAGCGACTATGCGTGCTGGTGTATTGGCCAGCGAATCCAACGTAGGCGACGTCAGGATTGGCGGACTCGATGTTATAGATGCGCCCGTCCGCCCCAAGAAGGTTCGGCGTGCTGATCCATCCCGACTGGTAGGCGAGATAACCACCATCCAATGCCATGTGCGAGCCCGTGCGCGCTATGACCTGGTTGCCATCCAGCGCGATGGACCCTCCGTGCGTCAGCATCTGGTCGATGTCGCGCGGAACGTTCTGCACGTAGCCCGCCGCGTTGAGGATGGGGCTGCCGATCCAGTTCAGGCCGTCCGCTCGTATACCCGACACCGAGCTGTCCAGCATGATGTTCTTTTGCGTATAGAGGAAGCTGTTGCGCAGAAGCGGCGAATCGGCAAGCTCGTTCTGGCCGATGCGAGGGATACTGACGAGCAGCGCCGACATGGGCAGTTCCACATCCGCGAGGCCAGAAACATCGATGGTGGCTCCCCCATCGATGTAAATCCTGCCTTCGTTGGGCTGCGGAGATTGTCCGCCCCGGGCCAGGGCCTGCAGCGAAACCTTGCCACCCGGCACCTCGATCAGCGAACCGCCGTCGAGCGTAACTCTCGATCCGGACACCGTAACGCTACCCGGCACGAAGACCTTGTCGGCCTCCGGTGTGGAGGTCGTCGTCGTCCCGTCTTTCTCGGGTAATACAGCCGTGACCGAGCCCGCACCAAACTCGACCGGTCCGAGGCCCAGGCCTGCGACGCCTTGAATGTTGATGCTGCCGGGCCGAGCGATACTGGTGGATGTCACGACCACGCCATCCTGTGCGATCTGGGGACCCACGATGGTGATCGACCCACGACGCGCCTGGATCAGGCCGGTGTTCCCAATGCTGTCCGAGGGACCGCTCGCCACGATGCCACTGGGCGTGAGCGCAAGGCCGTTGGCCGAATTTGCACCGTCGAGCTCCCGGGCCGACGCAAGGAGCACCTGACCATCGTCCGCCACGATCGCGCCATGGTTGGCGACTTTGGGTGCCGCCAGAAGTACGAAACCGTCGCTGCCTGCGGTAAGCGACGCGCCCTTCTCCACGACCACACCGGTGCCGTCGGCCGTGGACGTATCGGCCAGAAGCACCGGCAGGGTGAGGCGCTGGCCGATGCCCGAATTGAGGAACGTATCGTTACTCGTCTTCAGATCCTTCGAGAACAGATACATCGAGCTCGCCATCAGCGAGTGTGTGTCCACCTGCGCACCCTGCCCGAAAATGACCCCATTCCGGTTCAACAGATAAACCGTACCCTCGGCCTTCATCTTGCCAAGGATCTGACTCGGACTAGCCGACGGATCGTTCACCCGGTTCAACGCAATCCAATCGTTCCCGCCACCCGTGAGGTTGCCGCCCGACTGGTTGAAATACAGCGTTGTATCGCGTCCGACATTGAAGCTATCCCAAGTCAGGATCGCCTTCTTGGCAGTCTGCTTCACCTCCACCGTATGCTTGCCACCCGCCACCGTATCGGTAGGCGCATTGGCGTTCTGCCACAACGACGGATCCGCGGCGATGCCGGCGGCCGGCTTCAGGCCGCCTTCGACGAGACCGTCGGGCACCTTGGACACCAGCTGCGCCGCGGCGGCCTGCGCGTCCTTCTGCTGCTGCATCTGCGCCGCGAGCGCGGCGGCGGCGTTGTTGAGGTTCTGGATGGAATTCTGGACGCGCTGCTGCAGGAGCGCGCTGCCCGGGGTGAAGCTGACGTTGTTGCCGTTGTTGGCAGCGGCGGACGGCGCCGAAGGCGGACGTGCGCCCGGCTGCTTCGTCGCGAACCATGCCTGGCTGAAGGCGGGCGGCGTCGTGCCGGCGTGCGCCATGCCGGTGCCGAACAAGGCCATGGCGATGAACTGGCACATGGCCCGGCGGTGCAGGGTCGGCCGGGGCTTGACGGGAGCCGGGCGGCGGATGTCGTTGGGGGTCTTGGTACGCACGATCATGACTGACCTCGGAAAGCAGAATGCGGCGTCGTTGCGCCGCGGTGTCGGTTGGCGGCGGTCACGGTGCGTTCCCGCCCGCGAAGTCACCGGTCATCGTCGCCACTTCATCGTTCAATTCGGGCAGCGCGGCGAGCTCCCTGAGCTCCTCCTCGCTGAGTTCGCGCAGCACCGCGCGGATCGCCAGGCGGCGGCCGTCGTGGAGCCACGCGTTGAGCACGCTGGCGATCGCGCGGATCGTCGGGAGTGCCGTTTCGTCCAGTTGCGGCTTGCGGTGACGCAGCCGGTCTTCCACCGCGTAGAGCACGCGCGAACCCAGGAAGGCCGAGGACTCGCGCACCAGCTTTTCCAATGCTTCGCGCGAGCAGCGGTCCATCAGGACTTCTGCCGCCCTGCCCTGGCGAGCCGCGAAAAGCTGGCGGAGCATTTCGGCCAGGGCGTGCATGCAGTTCATGCCACAGATGCGCGCGTCGGCCGCGGCGCGGGCGCGCGACGTGCGCGGCCGCTGCGCGTGGTAGACGGGCAGCGACGCGGCGTCATGGTCCGGGTACATGGCCGATCTCGCCGGACCCATGGGGACGTCCGTGTCCGGTGCGGTGTCCCACGCCTTCCATTGCGCCCCACCACTGGGCAGACCTGTTCCGCTTCATGGCGTGGCCGATGCCTGGCCGGTGCGCGGATCGAAGCGCTGTTCGTATAACTTGTCGCCGAAGGACTGGGCCGCGTTCTCCAGTCTGGCCCTCGCCTTCGCGGCGAAGGGCTGACGCGAGGCGACCACGTCGCCCATGTCGATGTTCTCGTAAGCCGAAATCACCTCCTGGCCCACGCGATACATCTGCACGTTGCGTGCGGTGCAGGCGTCCACCTGCCCCTTTGCGGCATCCAGTTCCTTCGCCAGCCGCGCCCGCTCGATCTCGGCGGTGCGCAGGGCGACGGCGATGGAGCCCGCGTCGGCCTTGCCGCGCTGGAGTTCGGCCTCGGCTGCCTCGCGCTTCTGGCGCTCCGCGGCCAGCGCCCGGCTGGTGTCGGGCGACACACCGGTCGCGTTCTTCGCCGCCGCGCGTGCCGCCTCGGCCCCCTTCTTCGCGTCGTCGCGCTCTTTCTCGAGCGCCGCCTTCTCCGAAGCCCACTGCGATTGCTGTGCCTGCAGGTCCTGCAGCTGCGTGCGCGCTTCGCGCAACTGGTCGCGGATGCGGCTTTCCAGGCTGGCGGTCTGCGCCTGTGCCGCCGGCAAGGCGGTGAGCAGGGCCAGTGCGATGAGGGTGCGTTTCATGTCGCCTCCTTAGAATCGCGCATTCATTTCAAGCTGGAAGACGTCGATCGAGAGCGGCGGCCCGAAGACCTCCTTCGCGTTGAAGTAGCGCGCGCTCAGCCATGCGTACGGCGAGATACCGTAGCTTCCACCGAGGATGAAGCCCTTGGCATTGGTGCCGCCCAGGTGGAAATCGGTGTCGGTCAGGCCATCGAGGGTCGCGTCCGGCTGCAGGTACTTGTAAGCCAGGGCCACGTTCCAGTCGCCCGCGGCGTGCGGGTTCACGTCGCCGAGGGTGGCGCGAACCATCCAGCCCACCGGACCGCTCTTGTACGTGTTCTCGCTGAAGTCGCCGGCACCGAAGTTGTTCACCAGGCGGTTGATGCCTACGTCGCTGCGGAAAGCATCGCGGCGGTGGTAAGCGAGGTTGCGGATGTAGTCGGCTTCGATGCGCAGTGGCGTATCGGCCACCTTCATGTCGAGCTGCGTGTTCGCATCGGCCACGTGGTAGTCGTAAACCAGGCCCACGAATTGCGGCTGGGCGTAGCTGGACGGCGAGTTCGGATCCGGCACGATGTCGCGCAGGAGGAACAGCGAATTGCCCTTCTGCATGAAGGCCGACCGGGTGGTATCGGTATCGCAGAAGGTCACGCCGAGGTAGATCGAGCACGGCGACGACAGCTGGCCGCGCATGTGGTCGAAGCGGTAGTAGGCCAGGGCCAGCTTCCACTCCGTATCCTCGTTGAACCTCCAGCTGCCGCCGAGCTGGGCGCCGGTCATCCACTTGTCGCGGCTTGGGTTCTTGATCCCCTGCTGCGACGGGAAATCATCCGCCTGGTATTCGATAGGGAACATGCCCACGTTCGCGAACGTGCCGATCTCTTCGCTCAGCGGCACGTTGAATTTGCCGACGATGCCGTCGAAGTTCAGGTCGTTCGAATAGACCAGGTCCGTGCTCATGAACGGGTTCGGCATGCGGCCGCCGATGACCTGCGCCCATGACGTCGGCTTCCACGCCAGCCAGGCCTGGTCGAGCCAGAGGTCCTTCTTCGCCAGACCGCCGCCGAGCGTCTGCGTGGTGGAGACCGGATTGTTGTCGTTGCCGGTGCCGATGCGGATGCCGGCGCTCACGTGCTCGCCGAGATCCACGTTCACGCCGAGACGGGCGCGGATGCGCAGCGAATTCGTGCGGTTCTCCAATGTGTTCAGCAGCGGCGGCGGGTTCGCGCCGTTCAGGTCATAGGGGCCGGTGCGGTTCAGCTGCGCAAAGTCCACGACGGGATAGGCATTGCCCTTGTCGAAGTAATGGAACTCGTCGCGCACGCGCATGTCGCCCGACCAGCTGATGCGGTCGAGCCACTCGGGCAGCTTGCCGGGCTCGGCCCAGTGCTCGCTCTTCGCCTGCGCCACCACTTCCTGGCGCAGCTCGTCCTTGATCTGGTTGCGTACCACCTCCGGCACATAGGTCACGCGCACCTGGCCCGGCGTGGCCGGCGCGGCGTTGGCAGTACCCGCCAGCTTCTGCGCCTGGGCAGCTTCGGCGTTGGCCTGGGCGATGAGGCCGTCGGCGTCAGACTGCGTCAGCACGCCACGCTTCACCAGGAGGCGCACAAGGTTGATGGTGGCGTTGTCAGACGGCGCACTCTGTGCGTGCGCGCCGCCGGCGCAGAGCGCCAGCGCGATGGCGGCCGTCAGCATGGCCCGTGCGGGACGGTGGCGGGCCTTTCCGATGGTCATGCGAACTCTCCGGGTGTGTAGTGTGTTGACGGCGCTCATGCGGGACGCTTCCCGCGGATGGCGACGCGCAAGGGGAAGCGTAGGGACGACGGCGGGGCCACCTCGATGCGCGGCATCGCGCGCAAGGCGTCCATCAGAGCCGCGTCGGTTTTTTCGTTGCCGCTGGAGCCGACCAGTTCGGCGCGCGTGAGGCGCCCCTCGGCGTCCAGCCATACGTCCGCGCGCACGTCGAACACGAGGCGGTTCACCCGGTCGTCGCGCTGCACGGCCTGCTGGATGGCGTAACCGAGGTACTGGTCGTAGCTGCCGGTGCCGGTACCTGTGCCGCCACCGGAACCCATCATGCCGCCGCCGTCGCCGGCGCCGATATTGAAGGCGTCGCTGCCGGCCTGGGCATCGCCGTTGATCGTCACGTTCTTCGCCACGTCGTTGCTCGGCTTCGGTGCGTCGACGGGCTTCTGCGGAAGCTCCTGCGGTTTCTCGACCGGCTTCATCTCCTCCTCCACCTTCTTCGGCTCCGGCGGCTTTTCCTTCGGCGGCGGGGGCGGTGGCGGCAAGGGTGTGATCGTGGCGATGCGCGGCGCCTCGCGCCGCACGCCGACGCTGCTGCCGGCGAAATGCCAGATCAGCGCGGCAAGCAGCAGCACGACGGCGCCGCCGAGCACGGGACCGAGCCAGCGGCGCCGGCGACGGCGTTGGTAAGGCTGCGTCGTCACGCGTTCATCCCTTCGGCGACTTGCCGGTGACCAGGCCGACTTGCGGCAGGTCCACGCGGCGCAGCAGGTCCAGCACGTCCATCACCTTCTGGTACTGGACGGTGGAATCGCCCTTCACCACCACCGGGAAATCCGGATTGATCGCCTTGAGCGAGCGCAGGCGCTGCTCGAGTTCGTCGATGGTGACCGGGTAAGCGTCGAGGAACACCTGGCCCGAATCGGCGATGGTGATGGCCTTGGTCTGCGGCTTGGCCATGCTCACCGCAGCGCTGGCCTTGGGCAGGTTCACCTTGATGCCCTGCACCGACGCAGTGGTCATGATGATGAAGATGACGAGCAACACGTACGCCAGGTCGAGCATCGGCGTGATGTTGATGTCGTCGTACGGCTTGTCGTCGTCTTGTGCGCGCATGCTCCGTTCCTCAGGCCGCGACGGCGGAAGGCTTGACGGTGCGCTGCTGCTCCGCAAGGCGCGTCACGAACTCGTCCACGAACACCTGCATGTTCGCGGTGACGTTCTTGTTGCGGATCAGGAGATAGTTGTAGCCGAACAGCGCCGGGATCGCGACGAACAGGCCGGCCACGGTGGCGAGCAGCGCGGCCGCGATACCCGGGGCGATGGCGTTCACGTTGACGTCGCCCGCCGCGGCGATGGCCGCGAAGGTGATCATCACGCCCACCACGGTACCGAGCAGGCCGAGGAAGGGGCCGCCCGAGATGGCGATGGTGAGCAGCACCATCGACTTCGACAGCGCCTGGTTCTCGCGCACCAGCACCGAGTCCATGGTGGCGCGGATGGCCTCGATGGATTCGGAAGCGATGTGGTCGTGGCCGTCTTCGTCGCGGCGGTTCCACACTTCCGCGGCGCCGACCTTGTACAGGCGGTAGAGCGAAGCGTCGTTGAGACGCGCGGCAGCCGGGTCCCGCGACAGCGCGAGTATGTTGCGACCCTGCTGGCGGAACGCCTCGAGGAAATCCTCGTTCGCGCGGCTTACCTTGTTCACGTAGGCGGCGCGCTGCCACATCACCAGCCAGGAGATCGCGGCCATGATGAGCAGGATGCCGATGACCACCCAGGCGTCGGCAGTGACCGACTTCACGATGATGCCGAAGTAGCCGAAGCCCACGCCCGACTGCTTCTCGTCGGCGCCATAGCTCAGCAGCTTCGATTCCGCGCCCTGCGCCTGGGCGTCCACGGCGATGAGCGTCGCCGGACGGGCGACTCGCGACAGACGTACTTCATCGAGCATGCCGGTGAACGGCACGAAGGTGTCGGCCTGGCCGGCGATGTCGCCGCCGAGGGTGGCCTGGCTGGTCATCGCCGGCAGCTTCGCGGCGAGCCTGGCATAGGGGCGGCCATCGACATACAACTCGATGTCGTTACCCGTGGCGGTGACCGCGAGGTGCGTCCAGCTGCCGGCCTTGATCGCTTCGCCGGCGGGGCTGCTGGCGTCGTCCACCTGCACGAAGGGCACGCCGTTGTCGAGGCCGACGAACAGCTTCTGGTCGCCCTGGCGGCGCGCGTAGATCACCGTGCGGCCGGCCGGCATCGGATCGGGCTTGACCCAGCCGCTGAAGGTGAAGCTGCCGCCCTCGGCCACGTTCATCGACACGCTGCCCGGCAGCGTCACGATCTTCGAGCCGTCGAAGCGCGCCGCCTTGCCGATGATGCCGTCGGCGGTGAGGACATCGTTGCCCACGGCGTTGTTGGCATAGGCCGTCGCGTCGCGCGGCGGTGTGCCCGCGGCTTCCTCGAAGTGGTAGACGGCGGCGTAGTCCGCGTCGAACACCGCGCCGGCCTTCTCGCCACCCTGGGCCTTCGGGTTGCCGTAGTACATCCAGATCTGCTGCTGGCTGTCCGCGCCCAGCTGGGGCACGTCCACCCAGACCAGGGCCACGCCCAGCACGGGGTCGAAGCTTTCGATCTGGTAGTTCAGCGGGGTCTTGTCATCGGCGGCGACGAAGCGCACGTCGGCACCGCTCTCGGAGACGCCGTCGAAGGTGAAGTTGCCCGAGTGCAGGCGCACCAGCAACGGCACACGGCCCGCCGCGGTGGCGACATTGCCGCCCTTGGCGGTGGTGTCCACGGTGATGGCCTTGCGGAAGGCGAAGTCCTGGTTCCACCACGAGGCGTCGGCATAGGCCGCCGGCACCCAGCCGAGGAGCAGCAAGCAGGTCAGTAGCAAGAGTCGAGTCACGGTAATACCCCTGGAATGTCTGTGCTCCGACCTGCCGGTCAGAGATCTGCCTTGAGCGAAAAATGGATGCGCGTGTCGTGCGCCCGCGTCGCCTGCCCGTCCTTGAACGGATAAGCGATCTCGAACGCGCCGGTGGCGATGTTGAAAATCTGGAAACGGGTGCCGAGGCCCGCGCTGGAAAGATTGAAGCTGCGCACGCGCGTGCTGCCCGCGTCCGGCTTGGCCGGATCGACGAGGCTCGGCAGCGCGTTCATCAGCACCAGGTGCGCGGCATCGACGAAGGCATGCAGGCGCAGGTCGTTCACCCACTCGCCCAGATGCGAGGCGATCGACGGCGAGCGCAGTTCCAGCGAGCCGATGGCGCCGTGGTCCGCGGTCTGTTCTGCCTCGAGGTAGCCGCGCACGGTGCTCTCGCCGCCGGCCGCGTACTGCTCGCTGGAAATCAGCGACGAATTCGACAGCTGCATGCCGAGCCGCCCGGCGATGGAGAAGCCGCTGTCCAGCGTGCGCGTATGGCCGCCATCCACCTTCACGTAGAAGAAGTTGGCCCGGGCCTTGTAGCGCTGGTTGGCGAACTCCGCGGCGCTGCTGCCGCCCGCGCGGAAGCCAACCGTGCCGCCAATGGCGATGGTGCTCGACGACTGCTCGCCGAACGACTGACCCTGATAGGTCACGTTGAGCGGGATATAGGTGATCGGCGCCTTCGAGGTCTGGTCTGCCAGGCTGATGTTCTGGTCGAAGTGCTTGCGCGTCAGGCCCATCGACAGCGACTGCGAATACTCACCATGCGTCGGGAGGTTGCGGATGATGTTGAAGCCGACCGCGTTACCCTTACCGAGCACGGTGGTGCCGCCCACCGCGTTGGCGTTGCTGTTCGACTTATACGCGGAGGCCAGCAGGTTCCACTCGCCGCCCAGCGGAATCATGTACGAACCGGCCCAGACTTCGGCCGCGTCGCGATCCTGCGGCGCCACGATGTAGGTGAGCGAGGCCGACTGGCCCTTCTGGAACAGGTTGTCGTCGCGCACGCTTGCCACGGTACGCAGTTCCGGCGTGTTCACGCTGTGGTCGTTGTTGACTTCCAGGCTTGCGTGCCAGGGCGACGGATCGGTGACCTTGAGGGTCACGTCCATCGTCTGCGGCAGCTTGCCCGGGGTCAGCACCGGCAGCACTTGCGCGCCGCTGTGGCGATTCACGTCGGTAAGCTGTTGCTGGGCCTGCTTGAAGTCCGGTACCTCGCCCTCACGCAGCGCGGGCACGGCGTCGCGGATGTCCTTCGGCGAACGGTACGTGGCGCCCTCCACGCGCACGCGGCCGATGACATTCTCCGTCACCTGGAAGCGGATCACGCCGCCTTTCACCTGCTGCTGCGGCAGGTCCACCACCACCGACTGGTAACCGTGCGCCTGATAGGCCTTCTGCAAGGCGTCGCGGGCCGCGGTCACGTCGTTCATCGACTTGCCCGGACCGAGGAATGGGTACACCGCCGTCTCGATATCCAGGGCCTGGAGCGCGGTGTTGCCATCAACGACGTATTCGTTCACGTCGAACGACGTGGGCGCGTCCTGGGCCATCGCATTCGCCGCGAGGCCGAGGGACACGGCCAACGCGAGCGCATGCGCCCGCCGGTGGGCCGCGACACGCCTCATGCGTTCACCCGTACTGCTCGTGCTTGCACGCTCGATCCCCTGCTGTTCCGTTTGCCCACAAGACGCGCGGGCACGGGTGGCACTGAACCGTTGTCATAAAAAATTCACGAGCCGCGGTGCGCGGCTGGCGACGCCCTCAGCTCAGCAGCACCCAACCGCCTGGAAGATGCGTGGCGTGCGCGCCGTATGCGTCCTGGATCAGCGTGGCGATATCGGCCATCTGGTCGAGCGTGAAGCGCGCATGCACGCGCCTCTCGCCCAGGGCACGGTCGGTGATCACGATGTGCCCCGGGCGGTAACGGTTGATGTCGGCGACCACGTCGGCCAGCGGTTTGTTGTCGTAGATCAGCACGCGTTTGCGCCACGCCAGCGCGGTGTCCGTGTTCACAGCCACGGCGGGGGCCACGCGGCCCTCACCGAAAGCTACCTGCTGCGCCGGCTTTACAAGCGTCTCCGTGGAACCGAGCGACAGGACGGCCTGTCCGTCGAGGCAGGTCACCGCGGATTCGCTGTCGATACAGCGCACGGCCACGGCTGACCCCGGGGCCGATACAAGCCGAGCGTCGGCGATCTCCACGATGAAGGGTGTCTTGCGTGACGCATCGATGCGCACGACCGCTTCGCCGCGCCGCAGACGCATGCCGGTGACCGCGTCGCCGCTCCCGCGCAGACCGATATCCGTGGCCGTATTCATTTCGACGATCACGCCGGGAACGACCTCTACCTGGCGTTGCTCGCCCACCGCCGTGCGCAGGCGCGAAGCGTCGCTGCCGACGCCGGTTTCCAGGTCCAGCCCATATCGTCCGGCGAACACTGCCGCGACCGATGCAGCGACCGCGGCGGCGAGGAAGGTCCTCCGCCCCATGCGCACGCCGTGCCGCGCAGGCACGCGCTCGCTGCGCTGCGAGCGGCCATGACTGGCAATCGCCGGACCCAGGTCTTCCCACAGGCGCCGCGTGCGCGCGAACGCTTCGGCATGCTGCTCGCTGGAAAGGCACCAACGACGGAAGGCCTCGCCATCCTCGCGGGTAGCCGTGCCCGAGGTCAGGTGGACGAGCCACGCCCGGGCCTGGCGCTCGCTCTCTTTGATACTGGTCGTTCCCATACCGCTCAAGACGGATCGCCCGCGCCGGGACCGAACCGCTGGATCGAACGGCGTCCCACTTTTGTGGCACAGGTCTCAAGTGCCTTCTTCAGTTCCTTGCCCACCATGCGCACGGAGATGCCGTGCCTGGCGGCGATTTCGCTGTGCGGGAGTTCGTCCACGCGGGCCGCAACGAGGATGTCGCGCTGACGGCGCGTCAGGGCGTCCAATGCTGCGCTTAGCGCTTCCAGATCCTGGTGCGAGGCCAGCACGGTAGGCGGATCGACGGGATCGTCCACCCCATGCAGCAACTCGTCGACCTCGACGCCGGTCAGCAGACGGCTCGAACTGCGATGATGGTCCACCGCCATATTGAGTGCCATGCGGAACAGATAGGCCGTCGGATTCGCTGGAAGCGGATTTGTGGGAAGCGCGCTAGCGCGCGCAAGGCGGCTTGCCGCAAGCCCCTTCGAGCGCAAGCGTGCTTCCCACAGCCCTGGGGGTAATTCGTCATCCGGCGTGAGCCGCTCGACCTTCAGATACGTCTCCTGGAGCACGTCGTCCACCAGGTCGTCGGAACGCAGTCGCCGGCGCAGGCGCCGCCGGAAATCCTCGTAGTTGTCGATAAAAGTGCCGAGCAGCGAGGTCTCCATCGTCAGCCGTCCCATGCGCTGTTTGCCCTGCACGGGTCGATGCGGCCGGCCATAGGCGTGAGCAGGACGGTCACGGGACTGAAACGATGGAGCGCGGGCGGAACCCGCACCGTCCGCACGGCGGAGAGAACCTTGTCGTCCCTCGCAGGATCGCCGGACGGCGCCAGCGCGACGGCGCTCGCGACACTTCCGGCAGTGTCGATCCACAATTGCATGGCGAGGCGGAACGCGCCGGGGCGCGTTGCGGCACGCGCACACAAGGCACGTTCTATGGCCGACTGCAAGACGCCTGCCGTAGCGTCGTCCAGCGCCGCTTCCCCATCCTGCTTCGGCAATGAGGAAGGCGCGGCGGGTGCATCCGGCAACGTGACGGTAAAGGCGTTCATGGACGAAAAGCGCGCGTCGAGGCCGGTACCAAGCAGCAGGATGCGCAAGGCATCGCGCGGCGAGGCCTCTCCATGGATGCCCTGGGTCTGGCGATCCGCAACGAGACCGTCATCGAACAACACCGCCGTGCCTGCTGCCTCGCTGAAGGCGCGCAGCGCAGTGGCAAGCGCTTGTGCGTCGATGTCGAAGCGCGTAGGTGCATGCGTTCCTTCCGACCCCTGTGGCTGACCCGCCGACGTCTGCGCCCGTGCCACCGACCCGTGAAGCGCGAGCAGGACCATGCACGCGACGAGCGCGAGGACGCTGCGTGCCATGGTCATTCCTCACGCATGGGCGATGGGACGGGAGCTCGTTCCCGGCGAAGCCTAGGTGCGCTAAATGACAGAACGGCGCCGGGACGGTGACATGATTAATGACAAGACCGTGACAGCTTCCGATTTACTTACGGCTGCAACCGGTTACGTGCTATTCCGTATGCCGAGGCTACGGAGGGAAGACATGGCTATTCGATCGACGGTCGCGGCACTGGTCGCCATGACGGCATCCTTCGGCAGCCAGGCACAGGTCGTCGACCTTCCCGGCGTTCACGCCTCGGCGGAAACCGGCTGCGTGGAACCCGCCCAAAGCGCGTCCTCGGCCCTGTCGTACGACTGCCTGACCCGGATGATGGCGACGAACCCGCCCACACCGGCACCTGCGTTGCAGACGGACCCGAGCCAACGGCCCAGCAACACGCTAGGTCTCTACAACGCCAGCGGCCTGCGCAACCGGATGGGCCCGAACCTGGGCATCTCGGTGCAACCGTACCGCCCGAAGCCCACCTACCCCAACCCGCTGGCCCACTGAAAGCGCCACGTCGGAGCGCGCCTGCGCGCGACATTTTTTCGCGAGAAGCAACAGGCCCTGCTGCTCGCGGCCTCAAAAGCTGTCGCGCGCAGGCGCGCTCCTACAATGCGCGGCGCGTACCGGCGAGGTGCAAACTTCAGGGCTTGTTGAGCGGCACCGTCACGGTGGGCTCGCCGCTGCCGAGTTTAGCCTCGGCGCGATACGGACGCAGCGATTCGAATTTCTGCTGGTATTCGTCCGTCACCTGCTTGGCCTCGTTGCCGTTGCTGATCACCCTCGGCGTAATAAGCACGATCAGCTCGGTGCGATCGCGGTTGCGCGTGGTCGAGCCGAACAGCCTCCCAACGACAGGAATGCGGTTGAGGCCGGGGATACCGGTATCCGTCACGCCTTCCTGCTGCTTGATCAGGCCGCCGAGCAGCACCGTCTGCCCGCTCTGCACCGCCACCTGGGTCGCGACCTCGCGCTGCTGGATCGGGAAGTTGCCTGTGGTCGTGTCCTTCAGTCCCGGCGCGCTCACCACCTGGTTGATGTTGAGGTAGACCAGGCCGCCCGGATTCACGCGCGGACGCACGTTGAGGATCACGCCAGTGTCCTTGTACTCCACCTGGCCGATCGTGTTGTCCGTGTTCGCATTGGTGTTAACGAAGGTCTGTGTGATGGGAATCTGGTCGCCGACCTGGATATGCGCCTTCTGGTTGTTCAGCACCACGAGCGACGGGGCCGAGAGCGTCTTCGTATTGCCGCTGGTCTCCATCGCGCGCAACGCGACGGCGAGGTTGTTGTTCACGAACGAATAGAAGAACGTATCCGTACCTGGATGGAAGCTGTTGCCGCCGTCGCCGAGCGCCCACTGCTGCTTGTTGCCCGGCTGGCCGACGGAACCGTCCGTACCACCGACCAATCCTTCCAAGTACCACTGCACGCCGAACTGGAACTGCCCCGTCAACGCCACCTCGAGGATGCGCGTCTCGATCTGCACCTGCAGCGGCACAGCGTCGAGGCGCTTGATCGCCTGTTCGATCTCCGACCACTGCGCCGGACGGCAGCGCACCATCAGCTGGTTGTTCGAGTCCACCGACGTGATGCGCACGCCCTCGTCCGTAGTGACCGGGCCGCTGTGCTGGCGTCGCGATGAGGAATCGTCGCCGAGGCCGCCGCCGCCATTCGAGCCGAACGAGCCGAACGACGAGCCACCGCCCATGCCGGACGACGAAGACGAATAGGAGCCGTTGAGCCCGTTGTTGTTCGTCGTATTGAGCAGCGAGCCCGACGAGCTGTTTCCGAACGCGCCGGTCGTGCTGCCGAGGCCGGAGCCGTCGCGGTTGCCGAGGTCGCTGTCGCCGCCGCCCAGCGTGCCGGAACTCAGGCCCGGACCCACGCGGCCTCCGTTGTCGCCCGAACGGCCGCCGCCGGAACCGCCACCGTAGATGTCCGACAGGTACTGGGCGAGGTCGGAAGCCTGCACGTTGCGCACGTCGTAGACGTAGAGCTGCGGCTCGTTCCCGCCGCCGCGGTCGATGCGGTCGATCCAGCTCTTGACCTCTTCGAGGTAGGCCGGCTGCGGGCTGATCACCACCAGCGAGTTGGTTCGCTCGATGGGGATGAAGCGCAGCAACCCCGCCATGGGCGTGTTGCCCTTTTCGCCGAAGAGCTTGTCCAGCGTGGGCGTGAGGTCCTTCACTTCGGCGCGCTGCAGGCTGAAGACGCCGACCGACATGCCGCGCAGCCAGTCCACGTCGAAGGTCTTCACCGTGCGCTCGTAGTTATCGAGTTCGCTCGGCGTGCCCGCCATCACCAGCACGTTGCGCGTCGGATCGGCCAGCAAGGTCGCGTCCGGCCGCGCGAACGGCTTGATCAGCTTCTGCATCTCGGTGGCCGAGATGAAGCGCAATGGGAACAGGCGCGCCTGCAGCCCGCCCGGGGGCGCCGCGGCGCCGATGCTCGGCACCAGGTTGCCCGCCACCGCGTCCTTGGCCGGCATCACCACGTAACGCCCGTTGGTCTGGACCAGCGCATTGCCCGTCCACGACAGCAGCGTCTCCAGGATCGGCAGCGCCTGCTCGCTGGTCACCGGCTGCGAGGTGGAGAAGGACACGTTGCCCTGCACGCCCGGCACGATCGAGTAGTTCTCGTGCAGCAGGTCGCCCAGGATCGCCTTGACCACCGATTCGACCGGCTGGTTCTCGAAATTGAAGGTCACCGTGCCCGCCCCCGCCGCCACCGGCTTGGGCTTGGCCAGGCCCACGGGCTTGACGAACTCGCCCGTGCCCGTGGTGATGTCCGGCGCCGCCACCGGCGGCACCGGCGGATTGGTATCCCCGATCGCCAGCGGCTTGGGCACCGGCTTCTCCGTCCCGGCCAGGGCCTCGCGCTGCAGCGATCCGTCGTCGCGAGGCTGCGGCAGCGTCGTGCAGCCGGCAAGCGCGACCGCGAGCGCCGTAGCGGCGATCAGAGAACTTCTAGGCATGGAACAACGTACTCCCTCGTTGGACACGGCATGAACGCCGACTCCTGGCCCGCAGCCGATCCGCCAACTCTAAAGGGAGGGTCCCTACAGCGCTAGCTCCCCGTAGCCGACATGGATCACGGGATTCGACTTACAACGAATTCAGAAAGTTCCTAGGAGGCCATTATTCTGCCCATTCCGCGTGGAAGTTGCCCTTTGCGTCCAGCCGCTCGAAGGTATGGGCCCCGAAGAAGTCACGCTGCGCCTGGATGAGATTGGCGGGCAGTGTCTCCGCCCGGTAGCTGTCGTAGTAGGCTACGGCCGCGGAAAAACAGGGCACCGGCACGCCGACCCGCACCGCCTCGCCGACCACTTCGCGCAAGGCCGCCTGGTAGTTCCGGGCCACGTCGCGGAAATACGGGTCGAGCAGAAGGTTCTTCAGGTCCCCGTCGTTCCCGTAGGCATCCATGATCTTCTGCAGCAGCAGGCGCGCCCTGATGATGCAGCCGGCCCGGAAGATCTTCGCAATCCCGCCGTAATCGAGGTCCCAATGGTTCTCGTCCGAGGCCGCCCTCAGCTGGGCAAAGCCCTGGGCGTAGGAAATGATCTTGCTCATGTAAAGCGCGCGACGCACGGATTCGATGAAGGCCTTACGGTCGCCGCCGAATCGCGGCGCCTCCGGCCCGGCGAGCACACGGCTGGCTGCGACGCGTTCTTCCTTCATCGACGACAGCACGCGGGCGAACACCGATTCAGTGATCAGAGTGAGCGGAACGCCCAGGTCCAGCGCGCTCTGGCTCGTCCATTTACCCGTGCCCTTCTGCGCGGCACGATCCAGGATCATGTCCACCAGCATCTTTCCGCTCTTGTCGTCTTTCCGGCGGAAGATCTTCGAGGTGATCTCGATGAGGAAGCTGTCCAGTTCGCCCTCGTTCCACTCGCTGTAGACGTCGGCCAGCTCCTCATTCGAGAGACCCGCCACGTGCTTGAGCACGGCGTAGCTTTCCGCGATCAGCTGCATGTCGCCGTATTCGATGCCGTTGTGCACCATCTTCACGTAGTGCCCCGCGCCGCCCGGGCCGATGTAGATGACGCAAGGCTCGCCGTCCGGTGCGCGCGCGGCGATCTCGGTGAGGATCGGCGCCACCAGGTCGTAAGCGTCGCGCGGGCCGCCGGGCATGATCGAAGGCCCCTTCAGGGCGCCCTCCTCGCCCCCTGACACGCCCGTGCCGATGAAATGCAGCCCATCGGCGGCCAGTTGCTCGCCACGCCGGACGGTGTCCTTGTAGTAGGTGTTGCCGCCGTCGATGAGGATGTCGCCCTCGTCGAGCAAGGGCCGCAGTTGTTCGATTACCGCGTCGGTGCCGGCGCCGGCCTGCACCATGAGCAGGATGCGGCGCGGCTTTTCCAGCGAGCCGACGAAGTCCTCGAGCGTGTACGAGGGCACCAGCTTCCTTCCCGGGCTCTCCGCCATGACCTCGTCCGTCTTCTCCTTGCTGCGGTTGAAGATGGATACCGCATACCCACGGCTCTCGATGTTCCAGGCAAGGTTGCGGCCCATCACCGCCATGCCGATCACGCCGATCTTCTGCTTGCTCACGAGGAGGTCTCCGGCTGGTGGAAGGCTTGAGGATGGAACCTTCCACATCAAAGCGCCATCACGGCCTCGGGTTCTTGAACGTTTACCGCACTGCGGCGAAGGCCTTCCCCGGGCTCGGCTATGATGGGCGGCGAACCGGCGGCCGGACCGCCCGGAAGGATCGACACGCATGAACCAGGTGAAGTCGCATTCGCGCGACAAACGCGTCGCCAGCGCCCGCGAGGCACTGGCTGGCCTCGTGGCCGACGGTCAGACCGTCGCCGTCGGCGGTTTCGGCCTCTGCGGCATACCGGAACTGCTGATCGAGGCGCTGCGCGACTCTGGCGTGAGCGGCCTCACCGCGGTATCCAACAACGCGGGCATCGACGGCGTGGGCCTGGGCCAACTGCTCGCCACTCGCCAGATCCGCAAGATGATTTCCTCCTACGTGGGCGAGAACAAGGAGTTCGAGCGCCAGTTCCTCGCCGGCGAGCTGGAAGTGGAGTTCACCCCCCAGGGCACCCTGGCCGAGAAGCTGCGCGCCGGCGGCGCCGGCATCCCGGCCTTCTTCACCCGCACCGGCTACGGCACCCAGGTGGCGGAAGGCAAGGAAACCCGCGAATTCGACGGGCACATGTACGTGATGGAGCGCTCCATCGTGGCCGACGTGGCCCTGGTGAAGGCATGGAAGGCCGATCCCTCGGGCAACCTGGTCTATCGGAAGACCGCCCGCAACTTCAATCCGATGGTCGCCACCGCGGGAAAGGTCTGCATCGCCGAGGTGGAGATCATGGTCGAGGTGGGTGAGCTGGACCCGGACCAGGTACATACGCCGGGCATCTACGTCGACCGCATCGTGCACAATCCCGCGCCGTCCAAGCGCATCGAACAGCGCACCGTGCGCGCCTGAGGAGACCACCATGGCCTGGACCCGTGAACAGATGGCGCAGCGCGCCGCCCTGGAACTCTCTGACGGCGACTACGTGAACCTCGGTATCGGCTTGCCGACGATGGTCGCCAACCATCTGCCCGACGGCGTGGACGTGTGGCTGCAATCGGAGAACGGCCTGCTCGGCATCGGCCCCTTCCCCACCGACGACGAAGTGGACGCCGACCTCATCAACGCCGGGAAGCAGACCGTGACCGCGCGCCCGGGTGCCTCGTATTTCTCCAGCGCCGATTCCTTCGCGATGATCCGCGGCGGGCATATCGACATCTCCATCCTCGGCGCCATGCAGGTCACCTGCGACGGCGACATCGCGAACTGGATGGTCCCCGGCAAGATGGTGAAAGGCATGGGCGGCGCCATGGACCTGGTCGCGGGCGTGAAGCGCGTCGTGGTGCTCATGGAGCACATGGCGAAGGACGGCTCGCACAAGATCCTCACCGAGTGCACCCTCCCGCTCACCGGCAAGGGCGTGGTGAACCGGATCATCACCGACCTGGCGGTGTTCGACGTGACGCCCGGCGGGCTGGAGCTGGTCGAGCTGGCACCCGGGGTCGACGAGGCCCAGGTCCGCGCCGACACCGGCTGCGATTTCACCTCGAAGGTCTGACACTCAAAAAGCGCTCCTGATCTCTGTAGGAGCGCGCCTGCGCGCGACATCTTTCGAGGCCATGCCATCGAGCTGGCGGGCGAGATTGGGGACTAAGGCGAAAGGCTGTCGCGCGCGGGGCCCGCTCCTACCCGCGGAAAAAGAGTCGCCCCGCAGAGGACGCCTCAGCAGGGGCCTCGGGGGGGAGGTAGGCCGGTGCCGGTAGTTAGCGTCGATGCGGGGCGAGGAACCTGCCGACCCAGGGGGAGGGGTTGGTGGCAGGTCGAGATGAAGCATAGATTTCCTAGGAAATTCTGGCCAATATATCTTTTGGCACTCACTTATTCGAAAATCGACTATGTTCGACCTGCGCCAGCTACGCTACTTCGTCGAGGTCGCCGAGACCCTGAGCTTCACCCAGGCGGCGCAGCGCCTGCATATCTCCCAGCCGCCGCTCTCCCAGCAGATCCAGTCGCTGGAGGCAGACCTCGGCGTCCGGCTGCTTGATCGCAATCGTCGCCGCGTTGCCCTGACCGAGCCCGGAAGACTGTTCCTGGCCGAGGCCAAGGCCATCCTGTCCCGCGCGGAAAACGCCCGGACCGTGGTGACCGAGGCCGCCGCCGGTTTCACCGGCCAGCTCAGGCTCGCCTACGCCGTCTCGGTCTCCTTCCACCCGGCCCTGCCCGAGACCCTGCTGCGTTTCTCCCATGCCGTGCCCGGTGTGAGCCTGCACCTGGGAGAAATGTTCACCGGAGCCCAGTACGACGCCATCCTGTCGGGGCAGATCGACGTAGGACTGCTGCGCGCCCACCCGGAGGGCGTGGCGAACACCCGCCTGCTGAACGTGGAAGTCATCGATCACGAACCCCTCGTGGTCGCCCTGCCCGTCGGCCACCGGCTGGCGAAAGAGCCTGTCCTGCGCATGGCCGATCTGGCAGGCGAGCGCTTCGTGGCCCCGCCGCGCACCCAGGCTGCCACTCTCAACGACCGCCTGGCCCTGCTCGCCAACAAGGCAGGATTCCGCCCACACATCCGCCAGGAAGCCCAGCAGATCCCCTCCCTCCTCCCGCTCGTGGCGGCCGGACTGGGCGTGGCGCTGGTTCCTGCCTCGTTGCGGGTCGTGCATCTGCAGGGCGTCGCCTTCGTCCCGGTGGACGACCCCGAGGCCTATCTGTTGCTTGCCGTGGCCTCGCGCGTGGACAATACGTCGCCGGTGCTGGACAGCTTCCTCCGCACCGTCCGCGAGGCCCGCTCCAAGCTCGGCCTCGGCTGAAAGACCAATGCTGGCCGGTGCTTGCGCAAGCCCGACGAGGCCGCTACAATTCCGTTTTTCCTTGTCCGTAAAGTTTCAGGAGCTGGCCGTGAAGGTGCTTTCTTCTTTGAAGTCCGCGAAGTCGCGTCACCGTGACTGCAAAGTCGTTCGCCGTCGCGGCAAAGTGTTCGTGATCTGCAAGAGCAATCCGCGTTTCAAGGCCCGTCAGCGCTGATCCAGCTGCGACGTGTCTAAAAAGAGGCCGCGAAAGCGGCCTTTTTTTATCCCCTGGCTTCGGTGAGATACGGCGAATCCGGAATATCCCCCGTATCGCCCATGAACACGCAATTGCGCCCTGCCCGCTTGGCGCGGTAGAGCGCGGCGTCCGCGACCACCAGGAGGCGATGCAGTTCGAAGCCGCACTGCATCGTGCCGGCGATGCCGAAGCTCGCCGTCACCGTCAGGTCGGGCCGCGTCGGCGTGGCCGCCGTCGCCGCTATGGAAAGCCGCAATTGCTCGGCACGGGCACGTGCCTGTGCCGGGCTGCAATCGGGTAGCAGCACGGCGAATTCCTCGCCGCCCAGTCGACCGAAGACATCGCAGGCATGCAAGGCGCGGCGGCACACGTCCACGGCCCGCTTGAGCACCTCATCCCCTATGGCATGGCCGTAGGTGTCGTTCACCTGCTTGAAGTGATCCAGGTCGAACAGGATCAGGCACGCTCCGCGATCCGATCGAGCTCCATACGACAGGACCCGCTGCGCCTGCTCGACGAAGTGCTCGCGATTGCAGATGCCGGTGAGGCCGTCACGCCGGGCCAGCTTCATGAAACGCAGCTGCGAGCGCCTCAGCCACAGCAGCAGCCAGCCGATCCCTCCCAGGCTCGCAAGCAGCACCACGATGTACAGGCGTCCGGCTTCCACTTCCTTGCGATCAAGGGCGCCGGTGAGGCGCAGGATCTCGTTCTGCCTGTTCAGCGCCTCGACTTCTGCCTTGCGCGCCAGCAGCTGCTGGTCGACGATCTGGAACGCCAGACTGCGCGCGCTGACGTCGTTCAGGTAGCCCTTGTCGGCCTCCATGTATTTCTCGTGGTACGCCAGCGCAGCCTGCGCGTTGCCCAGGCGCCGTTCTACCTCATAGAGCACGCCGTATCCCGCGCGCCGGGGATCAGTGAATTCGTCCTTGATCGCCCCCGCGACGGCGGAGAGAGCGAAGCGGCGTGCATTCGCGAGGTCGCCCAGCTTCAGGTACGCCTGTGCCAGCGTGGCATCGTATTCAGTCAACAACGCCGGGTAATTCAGCGCGCGCAACCCGTCGCGGGAGTCGGTCAGGATCCTCACCGCCTCGGCCGCACGCCCCCTGGCAAGGTGAAAGGCGGCGATGTCGGAGCGCATGGTGTCCGCAAAGACATCGTTGCTCGTCGCATCGCAGACGTCGATCGCGCGCAAGTACATCGGATCCAGCGCCTCGAGGCGATTCGCTTCGCGCTCGGCGCGAAGGAGATGTTGCGCGCCGATGCAGATCGTCTGGCCTGGCGGCGGATTCTCCATCATTTCGCGTGCGTACGCTGCCGCCTGCTCGTATTGCCCGGCGGAACTGAGCAATTGCGAAGCTTCGCCCAGGCCCTGGAACCTCGCCTTGCGATCGCGAATGGAAGGCATCAGTTCCTGCAGCTGGTTGAGCCGCATGAATGCTTCCTGGTAGCGGTGGCCGACGCCGAGCAGGTTGATCAGCGTCGCCATCGCGCGAAGACGCAGCACGTTGTCGTTAGCGTTATCGGCGACGTCTTCAAGCGCTTTCCTGCCTGCCTCGTAGTCGCCGAGCCAGGTATAGCGCCATCCCTGCAGGAAACGCAGCTTCCAATGCTCGGCCGGCGCCAGCTTCGCGTCGTGCGCAGCGAGGCCTTCCAAGAGGCGGCCGAAAGTTTCGAAATCGGCGATCTTGATGTCGTCGGCCCGGGCGAGGATCGCTTCGGGCGATGATGGATTGCCAGCTTCGGGGCTCGCCTGCAAGCCTGTGCAGACCGCCAGGAGGATGCTGGCCAGGAATGGGAGAACTTGGCGGAAAGCGCTCTTCACGGCCTCAGCGGAAGGCATCCGGGAGGGGTGCACGTAAAACATTCACGTCGGGTTCCCCGTCGCCGTCCTCGTCGTCGAGCGGTTCATCCTCCTCGTGGGGCGGACCGTCCGGTATCTGCGAGCAGAAGAATTCGCGCTGACCCAGCAAGGCACGAAGTGCATCCCCGTCGTTAGCGGACAGCGCCTCGCCGACTTCGTCGTCGATGCCGGCTTCGAGCAATGCGATGCGCACCGCATCCGCGGACGCGTGGCGCAACGACGCATCGCTACCCGCGCGCGCAAGGAACTCGATGACTTTCCCCATCTGCCTCGTCCTTAGAGCGAGGCCCCCCGGCCCCGGCGGCTGACCCTCCCCTCGAGTGTCGCTCGCGAGCGGATGATAGTCCTCCGCGCGGGTCCGGAGTAGTAGGCCAACCGGACCGGCCGAACGGAATGCGGCGCCGCTCAGATACCTGGCATGGCAGGTACCGGATTCGCGTACAGCTAGAGCAATGCCGCCGCCTTCTGCAGGGCGATCCATACGCCGATCAGGAACGGGATGCCCACGCCCAGCCATGCCAGCGTTCCCACGATGCCGAATTGCCCGCGGGCAACGGCGGCGAGGTCTTCCGCCGAGGTGGCGGATTCATGCTGCAGGGAACGCTCGCGTGCCAGCTCCTCCTCGGTCATGTAGTACTTCGGGTTGACCGGCCGGACGAGGAGATTGCAGATCAGCCCCACCAGAAGCAGACCCGCGAGGATGTACAAGGTGCGGTCATAGACCAGGGTCTTGGGCACGCCGGCATTGAGCTGGGCTTCGCGCACCCCGGCGATCAGCACCGGCCCCGCGATGCCTGCCACCGACCAGGCCGTGAGCAGGCGCCCATGGATGGCACCGACCATCTGCGTGCCGAAGATGTCCGCCAGGTAAGCCGGAACCGTGGCGAAGCCGCCGCCGTACATG
>NZ_JBPGXO010000019.1:0-74788 GCF_056755555.1 Luteibacter sp. SVR4-7G
CACCCTGACCCAGTCCGGCGACGGTACCGATACCTTCGCACTGACCATCAAGGACCGGAGCGGCACGGTCGTCACGGGTAACGACCTGGTCATCGCGATCGTCAACGATGCACCCACCGCCCGCGCGGACACGGCGAACGTCAACGAGGACGGCACGGCCGTCACCGGCAATGTCGTCGGCGGCGGCAATGCAGGACCCGGCGACGTGGGCGACCGCATCGGTGCGGACGTCACCGCCACGCCGGTCACCGGCGTGGCCGCAGGCACGGCCGGCGGCACGGTGAGTGGGCAGGTGGGCACGGGCGTCGCCGGACAGTACGGCACGCTCACGCTCAACGCCGACGGCAGCTACAGCTACGCGGTCGACAACACCAACGCAGCGGTCAATGCGCTGCGCGACGGCCAGTCGATCACGGACGTGTATACCTACACGATCACCGACGCCGATGGCGACACGAGCACGACCACGCTGACCATCACCATCCACGGGCATACCGACGGCTCGCCGACGGTCGTACCGGTGGACGGTAACGGGGGAGCGGACGGCCATGCCACGGTGCACGAGTCCGGACTGACCGGGAACGACGGTTCGCAGGTGGCGAGCGGCACGATCGACCTCACGGCGGACGATGGACTCGCCAGCGTCACCGTGGGCGGCACGACCCTGGACCTGGCGCAGCTCAGCGGCCTGTCCACCGGTTCGCCCATCACCATCCATACGCCGGACGGCACGCTGGTGCTGACGGGCTTCCAGCCCACCGCGACGGTCGGCGGCGTGCCGACGGCCGGCACGCTGAGCTACACGTACACGCTGGATCATGCGGTGACCCAGCCGGGTGGCAGCCATAGCCCCGACAACGTCGCGCTAACCGTCACCGATGCCGGCGGCGGCACGGCGGGCGGCACGCTCGTCGTCGATATCGTGGATGACGCGCCCACCGCCCATGCGGACACGGGCGACGTGAACGAGGACGGCAGCGCACTCTCCGGTAATGTGGTCGGTGGCGGCCACGGCGGCGACGTATCCGATCGCGTGGGTGCGGACGGCACGGCCACGCCGGTCACCGGCGTGAGCGCCGGCGACACCGGCGGCACGGTGAGTGGCCATGTCGGCAGCGGCGTCGCGGGCCAGTACGGCACGCTCACGCTCAATGCCGACGGCAGCTACAGCTATCTGGTCGACGACGGCAACCGCGCGGTCAACGCCTTGAAGGACGGCGAGACCCTCACGGACGTCTACACCTATACGATCACGGACGCGGATGGCGACAGCAGCACCACGACCCTGACCATCACCATCCACGGCCACACCGACGGTGGCCCGACCATCGTGCCGGTGGACGGCAATGGCGGCGCCGACGGTCACGCGACCGTGCACGAATCCGGACTGACGGACCACGACGGTTCGCAGGTCACCACGGGCTCCATCAACATCACGGCTGACGACGGGCTGGTCAGCATCACCGTAGGCGGCACCACGCTCACGACCGCACAACTCGACGCGCTGTCGAAGGGCTCGCCGGTGACCGTGCATACCCCGGACGGCACGCTGGTCCTGACGGGCTTCGAGCCGACCCGGACCGTCGGTGGGCTCCCGACCGCCGGGACGCTGAGCTATACCTACACGCTGGATCATCCGGTGTCGCAGCCGGCAGGCAAGGACACGGTGGATCCGATCGCGCTGAGCGTGCGCGACGCCGGCGGCGGCACCTCGAGCGGAACGCTGCTCGTCGACATCGCCAACGACGTCCCGCACGCCCGCGACGATTCCGCCACGATCGTGCAGGACGGTGGCCAGACTTCGGCGGGCGGCAATGTCTTCACCGGCAGCGACGGCTCGCACGACGGATCGGACCGGATCGGTGCCGACGGCGCCGTGAAGGGCGGTCCGCTCACGGGCGTGAGTTCCGCGAATACGGGGCAGGGCGGCACGATCGGCGGCAACAGCCAGGGCGAGTTCGGCACGCTCGTGCTCAACGCCGACGGCAGCTACAGCTACCGCCTGGATACCGCTAATCCCAAGGTAAGCGCGCTCGATGCCAGCCGCACGCTGACGGAAGTGTTCGTGTACACGATCACGGACGCGGACGGCGACACCAGCGAGGCCAGGCTGACCATCACCATCCACGGCACCACGCCGCCGATGCAGGCGCGGACCGGCGACCAGTTCTTCCCGGTGAGCTACGACTTCACCGTACGCGAGATCCGCCAGGGTTACGAGCCGGGCCTGTTCGTGCTTCCCGAGGTCGGCCAGTCGCAGGACGACACCGTGCGCCTGCAGAACCAGTGGGTGACGGGCCGCCTCGACCCGGACGTCATCGGCGAAATCGGGCAGGATCCGGTGGGCGGCCAGCACGTGCTGAAGGACGGCGTCGGCTTCTCGCACAAACTGCTCGCCGAGATCCATGCACGCTCGCGCGTCGCGGTGAATGATTACGGCCTGGCGTCCAGCCCGCTCTGGGACGACTTCTCGCCGTTCTCGCTGAGGCACGTTGCCGAGCGCGACGAGGCCGGTCACGAGCACGGCAGGGAACGCCACGAACGTGCGCATGTTGCACATCCCAAGCCGATCCCGGTGACGGTCGTGCCCGCGCCGGCGTCCACGCCGGCCGGCGCGCCGTCGCTCACGGCGCAGATCGCGGCGATGGCCAAGGCCGGTGCCGTACCGCTGGCAGTCGCGCCCGCCACCCCGTCACGTCATTAACCGGAATACACCCTCCATGCTCCATTCCACAGCCATGAAGACCGCCATGCCGAAGTCCGCGCTGCGTCCCGTACCCCTCGTCGCCTCTCTTGCGCTTGCCGTGTTCCTGACCGGTTGCGGCGCCGTGAAGCCCAAGCCGCTCACACACGACGAGGTCGCCGCGCGCGTGCGCAACGACCAGCAGGCGATGTACAAGGGGCAGGAACCCGTCACGGGGCCGTTGACGCTTTCCGACGTCATGGCGCGCTCGCTCAAGTACAACCTGGACTACCGCCTCAAGCTGATGGAAACGGCCTTGTCGCGCGGGCTGCTCGACGTGTCCGAACTGGACATGCTGCCCAAGCTGATGACTGACGCCGGTTACCGCTGGCGCAGCAACGATTCCGGCGGCACCAGCATCGGTATCCAGGACCGCATCATCAGCCTGCGCCCGTCCACCTCCGAGGAACGCGTGCACTTCCTTGCCGATGCGACGCTTTCGTGGGACGTGCTCGATTTCGGACTCAGCTATTACCGGGCCAAGCAGCAGGCCGACGACGTCAACGCCTCCGACGAGCGGCGCCGCAAGGTGCTGCAGAACATCGTGCAGGACGTACGCGACGCCTACTGGCGCGCCCTTGGTGCCCAGCGCCTGCTCAGCGAAACGCAGGCGCTCGCGGACAACATCAGCAGCGCACTGGAGAAGACCCGCCAGGCGGAACGCGCCGGCGTGCTGCCCCCGGTCGAAGGGCTGGAATACCAGCGCGCGCTGCTCGACGCGATGACCCTCGTCACCGAGAAGCGCCAGGAAATGGAATTCGCCAAGCGCGAACTGGCGGCGCTGATGAACCTGGCGCCCGGCACCGATTTCACGCTTGCCGACGCGAAGGAATCCGCCCTGTCGGAGGTGCCCGCGAACCTCGACCAGCTCGAGCAGATGGCCCTCGAACAGCGCCCCGAGCTGCGTGAGGAGGACTACAAGGCGCGTGTCGACGCGATCGAGACGAAGAAGCAGATCGCCGCGCTGTTCCCGAACCTCAACCTGTTCGGCGGTGGCGGCTACGATTCCAACAAGTACCTGTACAACGAAAGCTGGGCCCAGGGCGGCGTCAGCATGTCGATGAACCTGTTCCGCCTGGCCGGCATCCCTGCCATCAAGCGCACGAACGAAGCGCGCATGAAGGTGGACGATGCCCGCCGCATGGCGTTGAGCATGGCCGTACTCACCCAGGTGCGCGTGTCGGTGGAGCGGTACAAGCTTGCCGTGTACGACCACCAGCTCGCCGAAGAATCCGCCCGCGTGGACCAGCGCCTGGCGAGCGTGGCACGCGCAGGTTCCAGCAACCAGCTCACCAGCGAACTGGAGACGCTGCGCACGCAGGCCCGTTCGATGGTGTCGCGCTTCCAGGAAGCCTCGTCCTATGCCGCGGCGCAGTCGGCGTACGGCCGCGTGCTCAACTCGGTGGGTATCGACCTGATGCCTGAGCAGGTGGTTGGCGGCGACCTGCCGTCGATTTCCCGCGCCATCCAGACCAGCCTTGCCGGTGGAGAGAAGCAGGTATTCACGCAGTCGGCCGACATCGTGGCAATGGACCGTCCGGTCCAGCTCAGCGTGACCGGCCTGCCGGAGCGCGTGGACGGCGGCGCGGTACGCGCCGCGATCGGCAAGGTGATGACCAGCAACCAGATCTCGCTGGGCCAGGGGACGGACGCGCTTGCCGTGGAACTGCACTTCAGCAGCATGCCCAGCAAGACCGCCGCGCGCGCGCAGTGGGACGTGATCGTGCAGGACAACAAGGGCAAGCGCCTGATGACGCAGAGCTATCGCAGCTTCCTGCCTGACGAAGTCACCACCAGCGCCGTGGCGGCGCTGGCCGAAGCCGCCACGCTCTCGGTGATCGGGGAAGTGCGCCAGCTTGTCGCGGCACCCGAGACGGCAGCTGCCAACCAGCCATGAAGATGAAGAAGGTGATGGGCATGGCCAGCCTGCTGCTCCTGGGGCTGGCGGGGTCCGCGCAGGGTCAGTCTTCCCCCGCTGGGGGAGCGCAGGCACCGGTGCGTTTCCTTGTCGTGGCCGATCGCGAGGCACCGCTGTCCGCCGTCGCCGGCGGGCGCGTGGCGCGTGTCTATGCGCAGCTCGGCGACAGCGTCAAGAAGGGCAAGGTGCTGGTGTCGCTGGATTGCAGCGACCTCGAGGCCAAGCGTGCTTCCGCGGATGCCGAGTACAAGGCCGCGCAACTGCGTTACGAGGCCAAGGCCAAACTGCAGGGCCTGCAGTCGGCGGCGGCCCTCGAAGTGGAACTGACGGCCGCCGACGTGAACCGCACGCGCAGCCAGATGCGCATCTTCGACGCGCAGCTGGCCCAATGCCGTTTCGTCGCGCCGTTCGACGGTCGCGTGGCGCGTGTACATGTGAAGGAAGGGCAGGGCGTCGCACCCGGCGCGCCGGTCATCGATCTTGTCGGCACGGGCACGCCGAAGGCGCGCCTCAACGTGCCTTCGAACTGGATCGCCTGGCTTCGTCCGGGGTCGCATCTCGAGGCGAGCGTCGACGAGACCGGCGAGCACTACGTGCTGACGGTGGCGCGCCTGAGCGGGCGTGTGGACGCCGTGAGCCAGACCATCGAGATCGAGGCCGACTTTCAGGGCGATACCAGCCGCGTGCTGCCCGGCATGAGCGGCCGTGCCGCGCCCGCGAAGAGCGGCGGAAAAGGCTGAGCCGATGAACGCACCGGATACCCGCGGGCCGACCGCGCCGTCGCGGTTCTACGCGCTTGCCGCGCGCGTCGAGGCCGCCACGACGGCAGCCGAACTCGGCTTCGTCGCATGCAACGAGACGCGGCTGCTGGTGGACTACCGGCAGGCCGCCCTGGTCACGCTCTCCGGTGCACGCGGTCCGAAGCTGACCGCGCACTCCGGTCTCGCGGATCCGGACCCGAACACGCCTTACGCCCTGTGGATGGTCGCCGTGGCACGCCGGATCGCCGAGCGTTGCAAGGAACTCCCCGCGGCCGCGCGCGTGCTGCCCCTCTCGCCGGAGATGCTGGGCGACGAGCTTGCCGGGGAATGGGGCGAGTGGCTGCCGGCCCATGTATGGGTGCTCCCGCTGGTGGGACCGGACCAGGCGGTGGCTGCCTTGCTCTTCCTCGCCCGCGACCACGCATGGCCGACGACCCTGGTTTCGGACAGCCCGGAGTACGCGCTCCTGCAGCTGGCCAATCTTTACGGATACGCCTGGTGGTCGCTCGTCGCACGGCCCACGCGCTGGCAACGCTGGTGGCGGAAGGCCAGCAGCGGGCGCCGCCTGCGTTACGCCCTGGCGGTACTGCTGCTCGTGCTGCTCCTGCCCGTGCGCGAATACACCCTGGTGCCCGCCGAAATCATCTCCACGCGCAGCCAGGTGATCGCCTCGCCGCGCGAGGGCGTGATCCATCGCATGACCGTGCTGCCGAACACACCGGTCAAGGCTGGCCAGGTACTCGCCGAGCTTGACGACACCACCTTGCGCAACCGCCTCGCGGTGGCCCAGGCCGAGCTGGCGACGGCGAGCGTGGAGATGCACCAGGCCGCGCAGCAGGCGATCGAAAACCAGAACGCCAAGGCCGACCTGGGCATGGCGGAAGGCAAGTGGCGCGAGCGCCAGGTGGACGTCGTGTCGCTGCAGCGCGAGGTGGACAAGCTGGCGATCCGCGCGCCGGCCGACGGCATCTTTGTCTATTCCGATCCCGACGACTGGGGCGGCAGGCCCGTGCAGACGGGCGAGCGCATCGGCCTGCTGGCCGATCCGCATGCGCTCGGCGTGCGCGCGTGGGCACCGGTCGGCGAGCCGACCAACCTGGCCGCGGGGGCGCCGATGACGGTGTTCCTCAAGGTCGCGCCGCTCGATCCGCTCGACGCGCGCCTCGATTACGCGGGTTACCAGCCGGTAGAGGCGCCCAATGGCGTCGCCAGCTACGTGCTCCGCGGTACGGTCGACGGCACGCCGCCCGGGGCGCGCATCGGCCTGCAGGGCACGGCGCGGGTATCGGGACGCTGGAGCCTGCTGGGCTACCTCATGCTGCGCCGTCCGATCGCGACCGTGCGCGCCTGGTGCGGCATCTGACGATGCAGGCGGCGGCAGCCATGCAATCGATGGCCCCGGCAGCGCCGCCGTGGCCGGCGCTGCGCGACGAGTTGAAGATCCATCCCGCGGGACGCAACCGCGACGGATCGCCGGCCTGGCACCTGTCCGACCCCGTGCGTAACCAGTTTTTCCGCATCGGCTGGCTCGAGTTCGAGATCCTGCAGCACTGGGCCCTGTGCGATCCGCTGCGCATCGCCGAGGCGGTGACGGCCAGCACCACGCTGGCTGCCGGTCCGGAGGACGTGCTGGATTTCGTCCACTTCCTGCAACAGCAGCAGCTCACCCGCGCGGCCATGCCGAAGCGGCAAGGTTCCTTCCTGCACTGGCTGCTGCAGAATTATCTGTTCATCCGCATCCCGCTGATCCGGCCCGAGCGTTTCCTGCGCGGCGCGCTGCCCTACGTTCGCTGGATGTTCGGCACGAAGTTCCTCATCGCTACCCTCATCGCGGCGGTCATGGGACTGCTGCTGGCGGCACGCCAGTGGGACACGGTGCAGGCCAACCTGCGCGGCGCGATGAGCTGGGACGGCGTCATCGCCTTCGCCGGTGCCCTGGTCTTCTCGAAATGCTGGCACGAGTTCGGGCACGCGTTCATGGCCACGCGTTTCGGCGTGCGCGTGGGCCACATGGGTGTCGCGCTGCTGGTGATGTGGCCGATGGCCTATACGGACACCGGAGAGAGCTGGAAGCTGGAAGGTTCGCGAAAACGCCTCGCCATCGCCTCCGCGGGCGTCATGGCCGAACTCGTGCTGGCGGCCTGGTGCACGCTGCTCTGGTCCTTCGCCCCCGAAGGCAATTTCAAGAACGCGCTGTTCTTCCTCGGCACCACCGCGTGGGTGCTTACCGTGGCGGTCAACGCCAGCCCCTTCATGCGCTTCGACGGCTATTTCATCCTCGCCGACGCGCTCGATTATCCCGGGCTGCACGAGCGGGCGGGGCGCTGGGCCAAGCGCTGGGTGCGCCGCACCTTCCTGGGCATCGAAGATCCCCGGCCCGACGCGGTCTCGCCGCAATTCGCGGGATTCCTGACCGCATTCGCATTCTTCACGTGGCTCTACCGGCTGGTCCTCTTCGTGGGCATCGCCGTGGTCGTCTACCACGCCTTCTTCAAGGCGCTGGGCCTCATCCTCTTCCTGGTGGAAATCGTTACGTTCGTGGTGAAACCAATGCTCAATGAAGTGCGGGTATGGTGGGCCCGGCGTGCGGAGATACGCCGCTCCGCACTCCAGCGGTGGCTGGTAGTGCTCGGCATCCTCGCCATCGTCTTCCTCGTCCCCTGGTCGTCGAGCATCACGGCCGACGGCATCGTCGAAGCGGGGTTCGAGCAGCCGGTCTTCACGCCGTATCCGGCACGCCTGGAGCGCGTGGGTGTCAGTGACGGCGACCACGTGAAGCCAGGGCAGATGCTGTTCGAGCTTTCCGCGCCGACGCCGAAGGACGAGAGTGCGAAGGCCGACGCCTTGCGCGAAGCCTACGAATCCACGGCGCGCGGCGCCGGGGCCCTGGATCGCGACGGCGTGGCCAAGCAGGTCGTGGCCGAGCGGATGGCCGACCAGTACGACGTGCAGCGCCGCGCGAGCGCGGCCGAACTCCACCGCCTGCGCCTGGTGTCTGCAGAAGAGGGCATCGTGCGCGATCTCGACACGACCTTGCAGGCGGGCAACTGGGTATCGCCCGGTTCGCGCATCGCGACGATCGTGGGCGGCACGCGCTGGCGCGCGGAAGTGCTGGTGTCCGAAGCGGACCGGGCCCGCCTGGTGCCGGGCACCGAAGCCACCGTGTATCCGCACGGTCGTTGGAATCCGCTGCACGGCCGCGTGGTCGCAGTGGACAACGGCGCCATGGAGCACCTGCCCAGTCTGATGCTGGCAAAGAACCACGGCGGACCGATCCCGCTCAATCCGACCGCGCCGGTCAAGGACCTGAAACCGGCCTCGGTCTGGTATCGCGTACGCGTGGAAGGCGACGGACTGACGGGACCGGTCGCCGCCGAGGACCTGGCCACGGTGCACATGCAAGGGCGCCGGGAGAGCCTCGGCCGGCGCTGGATCGACAGCGCATTGCTGATCCTCCTGCAGCAGACGGGGCTGGGCAAGGACGGCTGACCGCTTTTAATCGGGGTACTGCTTGCGTGGAAGGCGGAGACGGTTAGGTTGACTCGGCCGTCCGGGCAGGGAGACTCGCCGATCGCAGGTTGGCCATGAAGGCCGGGAACACCTGGTCAGCGACCGTTGTGCAGGAGAAGCTCAAGGCCAACGCGTTCGCCGTCGCGGACGCGGCTGATCGCGTGCTTGAGAGTGGCCCGATAGTAACCGCGGCTGCCCTGGATCGGCCGGGAGTTTGCGCAGATCACCGCCGCGTCTCTCGCTCGCAGGGGCAGCACCACCGGTCGCGATTGCATGCGCGGGCGGCGTTCCGTCATCACGAATTCGCCGCCATGGAAATCCTTGCCCGGTTCGCTGAGCAGGGCGACCACCTGCAAAGGAAAGACGTGTTCACCGTCGCTCCACTGCCGCAAGGGCAGGTCTTCGCCTTCGCGCAGCCGAACGACGTGCGACAGCCGCTGTGACTGGCCCGCTTCATGATTGCGCCGCATGAATTCGTCCAAGGTGGCGGGATAGCGGTAAACGACGCCCAGCTTCTCGTTCCACCGGTTGGCGAGCGGGACGAGGCGGCGGTAGAAGATCGACCGCCATTCCGTCAGGAACGCGGCCAGGTCGTCCGCGAAAAAGCAGTGGCTGCCGCCGACGATGCCCTCGGGACGCATCGACCCGATGGCCGACAAGGCCTTGGTCTGTTCCAGCGTAAGCAGCCCCGGGATGACGGCGGCGCCTTCGGCGTCGAGCGCGGTTTCGACACGGTTCCAGTCGATGCGTTCCATGGGGCACCTAGCGCGCATCGTGGAAGATCAGTCCGACGGTATGTCGCCTGCCGCTCCGTACCTGGCTCACGCCGTGCCGCATGGCGACTTTCCGGCTACCGCCACGCCTGCCCGCCACAGGGCGCCGGTTGACGGTGAAGACCAGCGCATCGCCCTGGTGCAGTTCGACGACCTCGGCCCGCTGCTCCGTGCCCGACGTCTCGGCCATGACAAATTCGCCACCGTCGAAATCCCTGCCCGGCTCGGACAGCAGGATCGCCACCTGCAACGGAAACACATGCTCGCCGTAAAGATCCTGATGCAGGCAGTTGTAGTCGCCCTCGCCGTATGTGAGTAGCAGGGGAGTCGGTCGTACCTGGCCCGCCTTGTGGCAGATCTCGAGGAACTCGCTCAGGTTATCGGGGTACGCGACATCGATGCCCGAGAGGCGATTCCAGCGGTTGGCGATGGGAGCGAGACGCGGATACAGCGCGTGGCGCAGCCGTTCGAGCAACGGCGGCAAGGGATAGTCGAAATATTTGTACTCCCCGCGGCCGAAGCCATGGCGCGACATCACGACCCGGGAGCGGAAGTGCCTGTCGTCGGGATAGAGCGCGGCCAGACCGTCGCACGCTTCTGCGCTCAACAGGCCCGGCACGCGGGCATGGCCGTGGGCATCGAGCGAATGCTCCAGGCGCGGATCGATCGTGGCGGTGTTCATGTCTCCAGCGTAGTTCCGCTGTATCGCACCCGCACTCCGTTTCTTGCGGTAGGCTCAAGGGATCTTCAGGCGTCGACATCCGGGGTGAGTGATGACGAAAGTTCGCGTAAATGGCTATACCATCTCGGTGGACGGATTTGGGGCCGGACCCGATCAGAGCCTCGACAGCCCCCTTGGCCTCAAGGGCGAGAGCCTGCACCCGTGGCTCCGCGACAGCAAAACATTCCATGCCATGCAAGGCAAGGATGGCGGGTCGACGGGCATCGACGAAGGCTATGCGGCGCGGGCCATGGCCGGCGTTGGCGCATGGATCCTCGGCCGCAACATGTTCGGCCCCGTCCGCGGCGAATGGCCGGACGAAAACTGGAAGGGCTGGTGGGGCGATACGCCGCCCTACCATTGCCCGGTCTTCGTCCTGACCAACCACGCGAGGGCACCGCTCGAAATGAATGGCGGCACCGTCTTCCATTTCGTGACCGGCGGCATCGACGAAGCCTTGGCCAGGGCGAAGGAAGCGGCAGGCAGTCTCGACGTCCGCATCGGCGGGGGAGCGAGCACGATTCGCCAGTATCTCGAGGTGGGGGCGATCGACGAACTGCACATCGCGGTGTCGCCGGTGCTGCTTGGCCGCGGCGAAGCCTTATTCACCGGCCTCGACCTGCCCGAACTCGGCTACGAAGTCATCCGGCACGAGCAAGGCGAGCAGGCGATGCACATCATGCTTGCACGCAGATGAAACGCGGCTCGTCTGTTTGCCGTCTCCGTCACTGGAAGCGAGCGCGCATGACCTTCTCTTCCTGGACGATGCGCACGATGAGCGGCACCAGGTAGATCGGCAGGCCAATGGCCAGCGTCCTGTAGCTGTGCATGGCCAGGGTCAGGCCGATCAGTTCGGGGACGATGTTGAGGAAGTAGTTCGGGTGGCGCACCACGCGGAAGAGCGGGTGCGTTACCAGATGGTGATCGGGCGCGAGGATGAGCTTGACCGTCCACAGGCGCCCGAGGAGGTGGATGACATAAAGCAGGAAGAGCAGGGCGGCGAGGTAGAGGACGATGCCGACCCCGGCGATGGTGTCGAGTTCGGGACCATGCGCCCAGCCTTCCCAGATCGCGGCCACGTAAAATAGTACGTGGCATACGGCCAACACGTTGCTGTTCAAGGCGCCGTACTCGACCGCGCCGGCACGCTTCAGCGCGGCCTCGTGGCGCAGCGAGACGACGAGGCTCGTGACCCGGCAAACGACGGCAAATACGGTGAAAGCAAGAAAGAACAACGTCATCGGGTGCGGATCCTTCAGGTAGTACGGGAATGGCTGCGCCAGGTCCCGCGATCATGACGCATGCCCGGTGCCGGCGGGCACCCTCCGTATGGGGTTGTCAATTCGCCCGGTGTCACCATCTGCTTCCATGAGCATCGCATCGAGGAGCATGCAACATGGCGCATCCCGCGCTTTTCCAACCGATCAGCATACATGGCCGCGAACTGCCGAACCGCATCGTCGTCGCGCCCATGTGCCAGTACTCGGCGGTGGACGGCCGCATGAACGACTGGCATACCATCCACCTGGGGCAACTGGCCATGTCGGGCGCCGCGTTGCTGACCATCGAGGCGACGGCCGTGCTGCCCGAGGGCCGGATCACCTGGGCGGACGTGGGATTGTGGGACGACGCCACCGAAGAAGCCATGCGCCGGACGCTGCAAAGCGTCCGCCAGTGGTCGGACATGAGCATCGGCATCCAGTTGGGCCACGCCGGCCGCAAGGCTTCCACGGAGGTGCCCTGGGCCGGTGGCCGCCAGCTAGCGCCGGGCCATGACCACGGTTGGCAGACCGTGGCGCCTTCTGCGCTTCCATTTCATCCCGACGACCACGCGCCAGTGGCGCTCGATCGCGAGGGCTTGCGGCGTATCCGGGACGCCTTCGCCGCGGCGGCGGAACGCGCCGCACGCCTCGGTCTCGACTTCGTCCAGATCCATGGCGCCCACGGATACCTGCTGCACCAGTTCCTCTCGCCGCTGTCGAACCAGCGCAGCGACGAATACGGCGGCTCCCTCGAAAACCGCATGCGTTTTCCGCTCGAGGTCTTCGATGCGGTGCGCGCGGCTTTCCCCGCCGATCGCGCGGTCAGCATGCGTGTGTCGGCTACCGACTGGGTGGATGGCGGCTGGGACCTGGAGCAGACGATCGCCTTCGCCAAGGCGCTCGAGGCGCGTGGGTGCGACGCGGTCCACGTGTCCACCGGAGGGCTGCACCATGCGCAGCGTATCCAGGCAGGCCCCGGGTACCAGGTTCCGTTCGCACGCGGCGTGAAGCAGGCCGTGTCGATGGCGGTGGTGGCGGTGGGGCTCATTACCGATCCGGAACACGCGGAAGCGATCGTCGCCACCGGCGACGCCGATCTCATAGCGCTGGCCCGCGCGATCCTCTACGACCCGCGCTGGCCTTGGCATGCCGCGGAAAAACTCGGCGCCAGCGTGCGTCCACCGAAGCAGTACCTGCGTTCGCAACCTGCACGGCAACGGCACCTGTTCCAGGTGGACGGCCCCGCCGATCCCGCGCCCGTATGGGTCCGCGACGAAAAGGGCGTCTACCGCTGATTCCCACGGTAGGATGTGGCAAGCCGCCGTCACCGGCGGCTTGTACATTGTTGTTTTGCACACAGGAATCGCCGCCATGGCCGCCCCCGTTCCTCCGTTCACCCTCGAAACCGCTACGCAAAAGGTCCGTCTCGCCGAGGATGGCTGGAACAGCCGCACGCCCGAGAAGGTCGCGCTGGCTTATTCGCCCGACAGCCAATGGCGCAATCGCTCGGAGTTCGTGCGCGGCCGCGCCCAGATCGTGGAATTCCTCACGCGCAAGTGGGCGCGCGAACTCGACTACCGCCTGATCAAGGAGCTCTGGGCGTTCACGGGTAATCGCATCGCCGTCCGCTTTGCCTACGAATGGCATGACGACAGCGGCAACTGGTATCGCTCCTACGGTAACGAGAACTGGGAATTCGACGAGGCGGGAGAGATGCACCATCGCTATGCCTGCATCAACGATCTGCCGATCAAGGAAAGCGAGCGCAAGTACCACTGGCCGCTGGGCCGCCGTCCGGACGATCATCCGGGTCTTTCCGACCTCGGCCTCTAGGACGCCATGAGCAAGGAACCGAAGCGCTGCGCCTGGGCCGGCACCGACCCGCTCTACCTCGAGTATCACGACACCGAATGGGGCGTGCCCTTGCACGATTCCCGCATGTTGTGGCAACAGCTGATGCTGGAAGGCTTCCAGGCCGGACTCTCGTGGATCACCATCCTGCGCAAGCGGGAAAACTTCCGCAAGGCGTTCAACGGCTTCGAGCCCGCAAAGGTGGCCCGCTTCGGCGAGAAGGAGATCCTGCGCCTCCTCGACGATGAGGGGATCATCCGCTCCCGCGCGAAGATCGAAGCCACGATCGCGGGCGCGAAAATCTACGAGGCAATGCGCGAGCGTGGCGAGGACTTCGACAGCTACTGCTGGTCGTTCACGGACGGCAGGGTGATCCGTGGCAACGGCACGACGGTGCCCGCGCAGACGCCGCTGTCGGTCACCATCTCGAAAGACCTCAAGCAGCGCGGCTTCAAGTTCGTGGGCCCCACCATCACCTATGCCTGGATGCAGGCCGTTGGGATCGTCGACGACCACGTGACCGGCTGCTTCAGGCGCTGATCTCGCCGACCGCCAGCGTGAACGTCTGCAGGAAATGGAAGTCCGGACGGCGCAAGGCGAAGTCCGGATGCGATGGGTCGCACAGGCGGCCCACTTCCTCGTAGTCCGCCTTCGACAGGTAGGGTTGCAGCCTTTCGCCCCAGGAGTTCTGGAAGATGGTTTCGACGAGATAGCTCTCGTCTTCGAGCCGCACGGGCGACACACGCTCGATCGCCCAGGTCCGGGCGCCGACGTTCCGGAGCCCCGCGGCACGAAGCAGCCCGACCAGGGAACGCACCGCCGTAAGGTCGCGCTCATCCAACTGGTAGCGGTCCCGGTAGTACTGCCGCACGGCCTCGTTGACGAGCCGCTCGAGGCGGGCATCCCATGCGAAGTACATGTCGGGAAGCAACGAACTCTGGCCCAGCGCGATGCGCCCGCCCGGTCGAAGCAGCGAGGCCACGCGCCGGACGCCCACGGCAGGATCCTGCAAGTGATTGAAGGTGTTGACCGACCAGACCAGGTCGAAGCTGCCGGGCGCGAAGGGAAGCGCCGTGAGATCGCCCTGCACGACCAGCGCATCTGCCGGCGCGGCGGCGCGAGCCGAAGCGACGTGGGCGGTGGCGAGGTCGATGCCGGCCACGCCACCCTGCGGACCCGTTTCCCGGGCCAGCCATGCCAACGTCTCGCCGGAGCCGCAGCCAGCGTCGAGGACGCGCATGCCCGAGCGGAGACCCAGACTCGCGATCACTTGGCGGATCTCCGGCGCCGCGAAGGCGTTGAACAGCTGTAATTTCCGCGAGTAGTCGCGCGCCGCGGTGTCGCCGAGCAGGCCGCGAGGTCTGGCTGGATCGTTCATGCAGCCTTCGTGGAGGGACGGTGTGGAAAGCCTACGCCGTCTCGGCCGTACGGGCGAGCTTCGTCGCCGCCACGGGGCTGTTACGGAACGCCACGCCCATGCGGTTGAAGGCGCTCATGAGCGCGACCGCCACGGACAGGTCCACCAGTTCCTTCTCGCTGAATTCGGCGGCGGCCGCGGCGTAGTCCTCGTCGGGAATGCCGGTCTCGGCGACGTTGGCCACCGATTCGGCCCAGGCAAGGGCGGCTTTCTCGCGCGGCGTGAACACGTCGCCGGCCTCGCGCCAGGCCGGCGCCAGGATCAGCTTCTCGAACGGGACGCCATGCTTCACCAGGTCCTGGGAGTGCATGTCGATGCAGAACGCGCAGCCGTTGATCTGCGAGACGCGCAGGTAAACCAGGTTCACGAGGTTCTGGCCCAGGCTGCTCTTGGCCAGATAGCCGTGCACGTCGATGAGGCCCTTGACGCTCTCGGGAGCCACGTTCATGTAGTTGATGCGCTTGCTCATGGGGTAGGTACCTGTAGGGAAAAGCGTAGCTTGCGCGCCCTGACGGTCTGCCCGAAAGAGCCAAGATCTCGCGGCGTGGATGTACCATTCGCGGCATGACCAGCCCGCTTTTCCTCGATCCGACCTTCACCGATGCCGACCGTGCCTGGATGGCGAGGGCGCTGGAGCTTGCCGTCCACGCCCGCGACGCGGAGGGCGAGGTGCCCGTCGGCGCCGTGCTGGTGCTGGACGGGGCCGTGGTGGGGGAGGGGTGGAACCGCAACATCACGCTCAACGACCCGACGGCGCATGCGGAGATCCAGGCCTTGCGCGCCGCCGGCGAGCGGCTTTCCAACTACCGGTTCCCGGGCGCCACGCTGTACGTGACCCTGGAGCCTTGCGCCATGTGCGCGATGGCGATGGTCCACGCCCGCGTGGCCCGGGTGGTATTCGGGGCGACCGATCCCAAGACCGGCGCGGCCGGCAGTGTGTTCGACACGCTCGTCTCGCCCCGGCACAACCACCGCGTGCAGGTGAGCGGAGGGCTGGAAGCGGAGGCGGCGGGCGACCTGCTGCGCCACTTCTTCCGCGCACGCCGCTAGGCGTAAGGCGCCAGCGCCTCCGCGCAGGAACGCTCCACTTTCAGCGTGAGGAGCGCATCCGCGCGGGTCACGCCCAGGTTCACCGAGGCGATGGGCAGTCCGCGGCGCGACGCTTCCAGCACGAAGCGGTAGCCCGAATAGACCATCAGCGATGAGCCGACCACCAGCATGGCGTCCGCACGGCCGAGGTGCGCCCAGGCGGTGTCCACGCGGGCTCGCGGCACGTTCTCGCCGAAGAAGACCACGTCCGGCTTGAGAATGCCCCCGCAGACCGTGCACGGCGGAATCGAGAACTCCGAGAAATCGACGCCCTCGAGGTCCGCATCGCCGTCCGGCGCGACCGTCGCCTGCAGGGCCATCCATGAGGGATTGGCCTCTTCGAGACGGCGCTGCATATCGCTGCGCAAGGTGATGTCACCGCACTGCATGCAGCGCACGCGATCGAGCCGTCCGTGGAGGTCCACAACGTTAAGGCTGCCGGCCGCCTCGTGGAGGCCGTCCACGTTCTGCGTGAGCAATAACTCAATATGCCCCGCATGTTCGAGCGCAGCGAGCGCACGGTGGGCCACGTTCGGATGCACCGATGCGAAATGCCGCCAGCCGATCATGCCGCGTGCCCAGTAACGCGCCCGTGCGGGCGGCCCGCTCATGAAAACCTGCAGGGTCATGGGCGGACTGCGCTTCCACGCACCCTGGCCATCGCGATAGTCGGGAATGCCGGAGTCGGTGCTTATGCCGGCGCCGGTAATGACGAACAGACGCGGATGCGCGTCGATGAACTCGTGCAAAGGATCTGTACTCACGGTTGCGGACTATAGCCCAACCCCGGGACCTGTTCGCGAAGGAGCACCAGGACGCACGCGGCGTCTTCGGCGAACCGCCGGATGGCACGGTCGACGTGGGCGCGCCGGCCGCTTTCGAGCTCACGCTCCAGCGCGAGCCCCACGAGGGAAAGATCGCTGGCTTCGGCCATGCCGAGTGCCCCGGACACCCGATGCAGCCACGCCTGGAGGTGCGTGGTGCCGGGGCGCTCCAGCAGGACGGCGAGGTCGGCGAGATCGCTGGAAAGGGCCCGGTCGAGGGCGACAATGACTTCGCGCAGCGCGGAGTCTCCCCCGAGGGTGCTGCGCAGGGCCTCCACGTCGATACGCGGCGGCGTGCGCGGCAGGTCGAAGGCGAGCTCCACGATCACCCGGTCGCCGATGTCGGCACCGCTCTCGATATGCACGACGCCGCCGATCGAGGCGACGGCCGATGCGGCGGCCCGCAGGCGGACACAATCGGGATCCGCCGCGCCACGTCCGTCGACCACCGTGAAGTGTATGAGCTGGCCCGCGACGTCGTCGCCCACCACGTCCACGTGCAGTGCCACGTGCGGCGAGCCCCGTTCGATCACGCGATCGAGCAGGAGCGACAGCACGTTCCCGAGCACGGCGAAGGGTCCGGCAAGGTCCCGCGCGAGCGCCGGATCGATCTCGAGTTCGAATGCCATGCGCCGTGCATCCGCTTCGGCGGCATAGTGCTGCTGCAGGCGCCCGAGCATCTGGGAAAGGTTCTCTTCGGACCGCGCGCGAGCGTTGAATTCACCCTCCACGCAAGCGGCGCGCCACGCTGCGACACGCCGGCGCAGTGGCATCAGAAGGCGCGATATGCTCAACTCTGCGCTCCACCGGCGGTACGCGAGACCAGTCTGCCGGTGACTGGACAAGCAAGATAGGACGGATCACTCATGGTCTACCGCGTCATTCTGGCGGACGATCACCCCGTGGTGCTGAAGGGCCTCAGCCTGGCCTTGGCCAAGGACGGACTCGCCACCGTGGTGGCGGAGGCGCAGTCTCCCGACGAATTGCTCGGCGCACTCGCGACGACGCCCTGTGACGCCGTCATCACCGATTTCAGCATGCCCGCGCCGGGTCGCGACGGGCTCGCCCTGTTGCGTGAGCTGCGACAGACGTATCCAGGCCTGCCCGTGATGGTGATCACGACGTTGGCGAATCCGGCACTGTATCGGGAAATCATCGGAACGGGCGTGCTCGGCCTCATCGGCAAGTCCGGCGACACCAGGGAAATTCCCGAGGCACTGGTGGAAATCCTGTCGAACCATGTCTACCTGGGAGCCTCGGTACGCGAGTTGATCGGTGCGCCGCCCGGTGCACCGCTTGGAAAGTCCGGCACGCTTGCCGACCTCTCCCCGCGGGAACTGAAGATCCTGCGCCTGTTCGCCGCCGGCAACAGCGTCACCGACATCGCGCGGGCGACGGGTCGGGGACTTTCCACCATCAGCCAGCAGAAGTCGAATGCGATGAGGAAACTCCGCCTGGACACGGATGCCGAGATCTTCGAGTACATCGAGCGATTGCGCCTGTGAAGGCACGATAACCATGCCGTGAGCCCGCGGACATGGAAGAAATCTCAAAACACATCGTATGCTTGCTGGAATAGCCAGTCGTAGGAGAGCCATCGGTGAGTGCAAAGATCAGTCCGCTCGCGGGCAAACCCGCCACGGAAAGCCAGCCGGTCGATGTGGCGGCCCTGCTGGCCGCCTACCACGACCTGAAACCCGATCCCTCCGTCGCCGAGCAGAGGGTGGCCTTCGGCACCTCGGGCCATCGCGGATCGTCGTTCGACCGCTCGTTCAACGAATGGCACGTGCTGGCGGTGGTGCAGGCCATCTGCGACTACCGTTCCAAGGTCGGCGTGGACGGTCCCGTTTTCGTGGGCATCGACACCCACGCGCTTTCCGGCCCTGCCTTCGAAAGCACCCTCGAGGTGCTTGCGGCGAATGGCGTCGAGACGCAGATCTCGGCGGGCGGCGAATTCACGCCGACGCCTGCGGTCTCGCACGCGATCCTCGTCTACAACAGGGGCCGCGAGAGCGGGCTGGCGGATGGCATCGTCATCACGCCTTCACACAATCCGCCCGAGAGCGGCGGCATCAAGTACAACCCGCCACACGGAGGGCCAGCCGATACCGACGCCACGGGCTGGATCGCTTCGCGGGCGAACGCCCTCATCGAAGGGGGACTGCGCGAGGTGAAGCGCATGCCGTTCGCACAGGCGCGCAAGGCAGCGAGCACCCGCGAGTATGACTTCCTCCAGCGTTACGTGGGCGACCTCGGCGACGTGCTCGACCTGGAGATCGTCCGGGCGAGCGGCGTCCGCATGGGCGTCGATCCGCTCGGCGGAGCGGGCGTGCACTACTGGAGCGCCATCGGCGAGCGCTACGGCATCGACCTCTCCGTGGTGAGCGAGGTAGTCGATCCCACCTTCTCCTTCATGTCGCTGGACTGGGACGGCCGCGTGCGCATGGACCCGTCTTCTTCGTACGCCATGCAGCGCCTGATCGGCCTGAAGGACCGCTTCGACGTGGCCTTCGCCTGCGACACCGACCACGACCGTCATGGTGTGGTGGCGCCCAGCGTGGGGCTCATGCCGGCGAACCATTACCTCGCCACGTCGGCGTGGTACCTGTTCCAGAACCGGCCGGGCTGGCGTGCGGACGCCGCGGTGGGCAAGACCGCGGTGAGCACGGCGCTGCTGGATCGCGTTGCCGCGCACCTTGGGCGCCCACTGCGCGAAGTGCCGGTCGGTTTCAAGTATTTCGTGGCAGGCCTCTTCGACGGCAGCCTCGGCTTCGGCTGCGAAGAAAGCGCCGGTGCCTCGTTCCTCGCCAAGGATGCCTCCGCGTGGTCCACCGACAAGGACGGCATCGTGGCCGCGCTGCTCGCCGGCGAGATCACCGCGCGCCTCGGTAAGGATCCTGGCCAGGTCTACGCCGACATCACGGCGCAGCTCGGCAACCCGGCCAATGCGCGCATCGACGCGCCGGCGAACCATGCGCAGAAGGCGAAGCTCGCGAAGCTCGCGCCCGAGCAGGTCACCTCGTCGACGCTCGCCGGCGATGCGATCGTCGAAGTGACGAACAAGGCAGGCGGGCAGGCGATCGGCGGCATCAAGGTGATTTCCGCCAATGGCTGGTTTGCCGCGCGACCCTCCGGCACCGAGGACATCTACAAGGTCTATGGCGAAAGCTTCCGCGGCGAAGAACACCTTCGGGCGATCTTCGAGGAAGCACAGGCCATGGTCGATCGCGCGCTGGCGGACTGACGACGATGTCGCACGACACTTCGCCGATCCGCGTGCTCGTCGGTTCGCGCAACCCGGTCAAAATCGGCGCGGTGCGCAACGCGCTCGCGCCGCTGTTTCCCGGCCGTCTGGTCGAGTGCGAGGGCATGCACGCGCCTTCCGGGGTTGCCGACCAGCCGATGACGGCGGCGGAGACGCGGGAAGGTGCGCTCAATCGCATGAATTTCTGCCGGCAGAACGGCACGGCCGACTTTTACGTTGCGCTCGAGGGCGGCGTGGATGTCACCGAAGACGGCCCCGGCACGTTCGGCTACGTGGCGATCGCCAATGGCATCGATGTCTCCGTCGGTTGCAGCGCCTGGCTCCCGCTACCGCCGGCCGTCTACGAGGCCCTGCTCGAGGGCGAGGAGCTGGGCGACGTCATGGACCGGCTGTTCGGCACGATGAACATCAAGCAGCAGGGTGGCGCCATCGGCCTGGTCACCAATGGCCACGCCACGCGCGAGAGCGCGTACACGCAGGCCATGGTGCTGGCGATGGCGCCGTTCCTCCATCCGGAGCTCTACGGACTGCGCGCTTAGCGCATGCCGCCCGAACCGAGGATCAGTTCGCCGGTTACCCAGCGGGCGTCGTCGGTGGCGAGGAAGGTGACGATGGGCGCGATGTCATCTACTTGACCCACGCGGCCCAGGGGCGTCTGGCTGGCGGCCCAGGTCTCGAAGTCCGAGCCGGCGAAGCCTGCCGAATGCACGCCTTCGGTGATGACCATGCCCGGGTTCACGGAGTTCACGCGGATGCCGCGCGGCCCCAGTTCGCGCGCGAGCACGCCCGTGATGGCATCCACGGCGCCCTTGGTACCGGAGTAGACGGCACTTTCGGCGGGGGTGATACGGGTGACGGCCGAGCCGATGTTGACGATGCTGGCCCCCGCGCCCATGTGCTTCACCGCCGCCTGGCTGACCAGGATGGTGCCAAGCACGTTGATGTCGAACATGCGGCGGTACTGTGCCTCGGTGGTGGTCTCGATCGAGGCGAACTCGTAGACGCCCGAGTTGTTGACCAGGACGTCCAGACGGCCGAAGTGCCCGATGGCCTCCGCCACCAGCTTCTCCGCGTCGGCCTGCTTGGCCACGTCGGCGCCGACGGCCACGGCCTTGCCGCCCGCCGCCTGGATCTCGGCCACCACCTTGTCGGCGCCGGCCTTGCTCGATGCGTAGTTGACGATCACCGCGGCGCCTTCCGCGGCCAGTGCCTTCGCGATGCCCGCGCCGATGCCCTTGGAGGCGCCGGTGACGATCGCGACCTTGTTTGCAAGCTTGCCCATGATTCGCAGTTCCTTGGTAAGGCCCCGGTATGGGGCCGTCGTCCGGATGCATGGGGACGGAGACATGGCGGTTGTCATACCTTGCCGGTCATAACAGTTGTGCCGGCGACGCAAGGACATTCGTCCATCCTCCCCCTTGAAAGCGCCGCGCCGCGCCTCATCCATGCAAGCCATGAACGCTCCCACCATTCCCCTCGAACCGGTCGATACCTTCGACTACGTCATCTTCGGCGCCACCGGCGACCTCACCATGCGCAAGCTGCTGCCCGCGTTGTACCGGCGCTTCGCGGAAGGCCAGGTGCCCGGCGATTCGCGCATCGTGGGCACGGCGCGATCGCCGCTGGACAGCGAGACCTACCGCGAGCGCGTGCGCAAGGCATTGCGGGAGCATGTGCGCGCCGACGAGATCGACGAGGCGACACTGAACCGGTTCCTCGGCCTGGTTCACTATGTGAGCCTCAATGGCGCAGAGGCGTCCGGAAACTGGAACGGTCTCAAGTCGTTGCTCGACTCGAACGCCAAAGAAGGCCGGGTGCGCGTCTTCTACCTGGCCACCGCACCCGACCTGTACGGCGATATCGCGCGCAACGTGGCCGAGAAGGGCTTGCGTTCGGAAGCCTCGCGCATCGTGCTGGAGAAGCCTATCGGTACCGACCTGGAAACCGCGCGCAAGGTCAACGACGGGGTAGGGAAGTACTTTCCGGAAGGCAGCATCTATCGCATCGACCATTACCTGGGCAAGGAGGCCGTGCAGAACATCATCGCGCTGCGCTTCGCCAATCCCATGCTCGAGCGCATGTGGGACCGCGAGTCGATCGAGTACGTGCAGATCACCGCGGCAGAAACCGTCGGCCTCGAAGGCCGCGGCGGTTACTACGATGGATCGGGCGCACTGCGCGACATGATCCAGAACCATCTGTTGCAGGTGCTCACCGTCGTGGCGATGGAACGCCCGACTTCGCTCGACGCGGATGCGCTGCGCGACGAGAAGGTGCGCGTGCTGAAATCGCTGAAGCCGCTCGATCCCGAGAACCTCCGCGATAACGTCGCGCGCGGCCAGTACGTGCAGGGCACCGCGGCCGGCAAGCCGGTGCCTGCGTATCGCGAAGAACTGCCGGGCGCTGCCCCGAGCCAAACCGAGACCTTCGTCGCGCTGAAGGCCGAGATCGACAATCCGCGCTGGCGCGGCGTGCCGTTCTACCTGCGCTCCGGAAAGCGCATGCCGGAGAAGCTTACCGAGGTCGTGGTGCAGTTCCGTGCCGGCGAGCCGGGCCTGTTCGGCGAGGCCCGTCCCGGCAGCCGCCTGGTCATCCGCGTGCAGCCGGATGAAAGCATCACCTTGCCGCTGTTCGTGAAGCATCCCGGCAACGGATTCGGCCTGGACGAGGTGGAGGCTCTGTCGCCGCTGGGACAGCCGCAGCGGATCCGTTACCGCGACTCCTACGAGGGCCTGCTGCTGGACGCGGTGAAGGGCAGCCCGGCGCTGTTCGTGCGCAAGGACGAGACCGAGGCCGCCTGGCAATGGGTCACGCCGATCCTCGAGGGCTGGCGACATGCCGCCGAGGGTCCCGATGCGTACGAGGCCGGTACCTGGGGCCCCGAATCCGCGCGCGAACTGTTGCGCCGCTCCGGGCATCGCTGGGTGGAGGACCTGGCGGCCTAGAATCACTCTTTCGAGTGTCACGGGTCCCGTTGCATCGTCCCGTTCCGGCCGCATTATGTGGAGGTGTCCATCAAGGAGGCTCCCCATGTCCGACTACCGCAAGACGCCCGAAGCCGTCGCCAGGCTGACCCCGGAGCAGTACCGGGTGACACAGGAAGGCGCGACGGAACGTCCATTCCATAACGCATTCCACGACAGCCATGAGCCGGGCATCTACGTGGACATCGTGTCCGGCGAGCCGCTGTTCTCCTCGCTGGACAAGTTCGACAGCGGCTGCGGCTGGCCCAGCTTCACCACGCCCCTGGAAGATTCGCACGTCGTGGAGAAGCACGACGGCAGCCACGGGATGATCCGGACCGAAGTACGTTCGACCCATGGCGACAGCCACCTCGGCCACGTCTTCCCCGACGGCCCGCGCGACCGCGGCGGCCTGCGCTATTGCATCAATTCGGCCTCGTTGCGCTTCATTCCCGCCGCCGAGCTCGAGAAGGAGGGCTACGGCCAGTACGCCAGCCTCTTCGCGGGTGCGAAGGGAGGTGCGGCATGAGCACGTCCCGCGCCATCCTCGCCGGCGGCTGCTTCTGGGGCATGCAGGACCTGATCCGCAAGCAGCCCGGCGTGATCGCCACGCGCGTGGGCTACACCGGCGGCGACGTGCCGAACGCCACCTACCGTAACCACGGCACGCACGCCGAGGCCATCGAGATCGAGTTCGATCCGGCGAAGCTGAGCTATCGCAAGATCCTGGAGTTCTTCTTCCAGATCCACGATCCGACCACCCTGAACCGGCAGGGCAACGACGTCGGCACCAGCTACCGTTCGGCCATCTTCTACCTCGACGACGAGCAGAAGGCGGTGGCCGAGGACACCGTGGCCGATGTGAATGCCTCGGGCCTCTGGCCGGGCAAGGTGGTGACCGAGATCGCCCCTGCCGGCCCGTTCTGGGAGGCCGAGCCGGAACACCAGGATTACCTGGAGAAGTACCCCAACGGCTACACCTGCCATTTCATCCGTCCCGATTGGGTACTGCCGCGCCGCGCCGCGTGATCCGATAGTCCCGCCGGCTCTGGTATAAGAGCCGGCGGGGACTGCATCGTCCGGGGGGACGACATGGATAGCGCCAATTCCGCGGGTATGCAGCGATCCTGGTGGCGCCGCCACGGGCTGGCGCTGTGGGTATCGATGCTGGTGGCGTTAGGCCTGCTCCGGGCCACGAATCGCTACTTGGTCGATGTCGCCAACCAGGTTTCCTCGCCCTTCCTGCCGAAGCTCGTCGAAGAACTGACCGGCTCGCTCAGCTTCGGCGCCTTCCTGCCCGTCCTGTTCGTCATCCTGCGCCGCGTGCGCTGGACGTGGCTGAACCACATCGCCATCTTCGCGAGCCTGTCGGTGGCCCAGACGACGCTCATGATCGGCCTGCGGCAGATCGTGTTCGGCGCCATGGGTACGCCGGCCTACGCCTATGGCCTCATGCTGTGGCGCTATCTCATGGAAGTGCCCACCCAGCTTTTCTTCTACGTGGTCATCGTGACCGGCCTCTGGCTGTTCGACCGTTACCGCGAAGGGCAGGCGCGGGAACTGCAAGCCGCCCAACTGGAATCGGCGCTGTCGGAAGCGCGCCTCGAGGCGCTCCGGCTGCAACTCAATCCTCATTTCCTGTTCAATACCCTGAATGCCGTGTCCGAGCTGATGTACGAGAAGCCGCGGGTGGCGGACGAGATGCTCTCGAGGATCGGCGAGCTGCTGCGCGCGACGCTGTCCGCCACGACCCAGGAGCACCGGCTTGCCGAGGAGTGGCGGCTGGTGGCGCTGTACATGGATATCCAGAGGGTGCGCTTCGGCGAAGGCCTCGATGCGCAGGTGGAGAACGATCCCGCGCTGGACGAGCTGCGTATTCCCTTCCTGCTGCTCCAGCCGATCGTGGAAAACGCCATCGAACACGGCGGCACTGGCACGCAGCGGCGCGTGCGCATCGAGGCGTCGCGCAAGGCCGGCCAGCTCGTGCTCCGGGTACGCGACTACGGCGGCGGCCAGGGAACGCGCAGCGGCCACGGCATCGGCCTGGGCAACGTGGGCGCGCGGCTGCGCCACCTGTACGGCGACGATGCCGGCGTGAGGCTCGAACCGGTCGAAGAAGGCGGCAGCGTCGTTACCGTCTGGCTGCCCGCGCGGCGGTGGGCCGCATGACCCTGCGTGCTGTCGTGGTCGACGACGAGGCGCCCGCGCGCGCCAAGTTGCGGCGCTACCTCGCGGACAACGACGGCATGCTCTGGGTGGGCGAAGCCTCGGACGGCCCCTCGGCCGTGGGGCTCATCCGGAAGGAAAGGCCGGACGTGGTTTTCCTCGACATCAGCATGCCGGGGATGGACGGCTTCGCCCTGCTCCAGGCCCTGGGCGATCCGCTGCCGGCCGAGATCGTGTTCGTCACGGCATACGACGACCATGCGGTGCGTGCCTTCGAAGTGCATGCCTTCGATTACCTGCTCAAGCCGGTCGGGCCGGAGCGCTTCGCCCGTGCCGTCGAACGCCTGCTCGGCCGGGTCAGGCCGGCCCTGAATATCGCCGGGCGCGTGGACGGACTGCTGGATGCTTCCCCCGTTCCCATGCGCTATCTAGAACGCATCCTGCTGCCCCGTGGCGAGGCTGCGGAGCTGGTCCGCGTCGAGCGTATCGACCGCGTCGTGGCGAGCCGCAATTACCTCGACGTCTTCGTCGACGGCGAGGCGCACCGCCTGCGCGGCACGCTGGACAGCATGCAGGGGCGCTTGAATCCCTCGGCGTTTGTCCGCGTGAACCGTTCGACCATTGTCCGCCTGGACGCCATTCGCCAGGTGCAGCCGTGGCCGGACGGGGAACACCGCCTGCTCCTGGCCGACGGCGGCCGCGTGACCTGGACCCGCCGCTACCTGGGAAACATGCCTTCGGGCCTTTCGTCCCTGCGCTAGGCATCTTCGTCCCTGGACCCGCCCTCCGGCGTACCCGGAAACGCGAGACTCCTCCCACCAACAGGAGGATCCCATGGCAAAGAAGATCTACATCGCCGCCGGCGCCGCCATCGCATTGGGGGCGGTGGCCTGGCACATCTGGCGGCCGGACCAGGTGATGCGCGTCGCCGCCGGCGTGGCGGCGCATCACGTGTGCTCCATGACCTTCATCAGCGGGCAGGACCCGAAGGAGACCTACGACCAGCTGGTCGCGCCCGTGCTCGGCGGCTTCAGCAAGCTGCTCGAGGCGCATGTGTCGCGAGCGACGCGGAGCGTCGAGGTGTCCGGCCCTTTCCGCACCCTCGCTCGGGCGGACTTCACGCCCGGCTACGGCTGCAGGTTGTCGCTGCCAGGCACGCAGCCGCTCGTGGCGGACCGTACATCGCATCCACAGGTGAACGACGGCTTCGCACCGCCGGCCCCTGTGGCCGCCACGGATCGTGCCATTGCCGCAGCGCTGGATCGCGAATTCGCGGAATCGCCGGACACGCCCGTGAAACACGTGAAGGCCGTCGTGATCGTCAAGGACGGCCACGTCATCGCGGAACGCTATGCGCCGGGGTTCGACCTGCATACGCCCTTGCTCAGCTTCTCCGTCGCCAAGTCGTTCACCAACGCATTCCTCGGCATCCTGGCCCGAGAGGGCAAGGTCCAGGTCGACCAGCCGCTCGGCGCTCCTGAATGGCAGGCGCCGGACGACCCGCGCCGGGAGATCACGGTGGAGAACCTCATGCGCATGAGCAGCGGCCTGGCCGCCGAGGAGGCCGAATCGGCGTTCAGCCCGGTCGCGAGGATGGAGTTCCTGCATGCCGACATGGCCGGCTTCGCCGCACGCCAGCCGGCAAAGGAAGCGCCGGGCCGGACCTTCGAATACACCTCGGCGGATACCGTGCTGCTATCCCGCCTCGTGGGCGAGAAGGTCGGCGGCGGTCCGGCGGGCATGCGGGCCTTCGCCCGCCGCGAGCTGTTCGATCCGCTAGGCATGGGCGACGTCACCATGGAATTCGACGGCAGCGGCACGTTCGTTGGGTCCACCTATGTCTACACCACGGCCCGCGATTTCGCGCGCTTCGGCATGCTCTACCTGCGCGACGGCGTCGCGCCCGACGGCCGGCGGCTGCTTCCCCAGGGCTGGGTGCAGTGGTCGCGCCGTTCGACGGTCGGCGGCAGCCCCTACGGTGCGGGCTTCTGGACCAACGACGGTCCGAGCAAGCCGGCGCAGTGGCGCGTCGAAGCGGGCTTTCCCAAGGATGGCTTCTATGCCAGCGGCACCATGGGCCAGCGCATCTATGTCATCCCGTCGGAGAACCTGGTGATCGTGCGCTTCGGCTACTCGGCACCGCCGGACTATGGCATCGAGGACGACCTGGCCCTGATCAAGGCGTCCATAGCCGCCACAAAGACGGCCAATTGATCGCCGGTTTAGCCAAGTCCGATCCGCAAGATTATGCGAGCGTCATTGCCGGAACGGCCAGCGGCGAGGACGGTAACGTGGCTTATGCGATCCGTATCAATGGCGAGGTGCGGGATGTCGATGTCGAAAGCGACACCCCGCTGCTGTGGGTCCTCCGCGACGTCTGCGGCCTGACCGGAACGAAGTTCGGCTGCGGCGCCGCCTTGTGCGGCGCCTGCACCGTGCATGTGGATGGCCACGCCAGGCGGTCCTGCGTCCTGCCTGTCGCCAGCGTCGGCAATGCCTCGGTAACGACGATTGAGGCGCTGCACGAGGGTGCGATCGGACGGGCTCTGCAAAAGGCCTGGCGGGAACTCGACGTGGTGCAGTGCGGGTACTGCCAGTCCGGCCAGCTCATGTCCGCTGCCGCGCTGCTCGCAGCCAATCCGCATCCCACCCGCGCCGATATCGATGCCGGCATGTCCGGGAATATCTGCCGATGCGGCACGTACAAGCGCATCCGCGCAGGTATCGTCATGGCGGCCGGTTTCCTGGCCGAAGGCGCCGTATCGTGAATGCAGACGTCCGCGACCTTCCCAGTCCGTCCCGCCGGCGGTTCCTGAGCGCTTCGGTGGCCATCGGCGGTGGCTTGCTCATCGGCTTTCCCCTCGTCGAGACCGCGCTGGCGGCCGATTCGCCTTTACCTCCACCCGATGCGTTCATCCGCATCGGCACGGATGGCCGGATCACGTTCATCGTTCCGTATGCCGAGATGGGGCAGGGCGCGCTGACTTCGCAAGCGCAGATCCTCGCGGAAGAACTGGAGGTGTCCATGGACGACGTGACGGTCGAGCAGGCACCGCCTAGCGATGCGCTCTATGGAAGCCCCTTGCTCGTCGAGCAGATCACCGGCGGATCGGCGTCGTTACGGGGCTCGTGGATCACTTTGCGTGCCGTGGGTGCCGCTGCGCGTACGATGCTGGTCGCCGCCGCGGCGCAACGCTGGGACGTGCGCCCATCGACCTGCCGCGCGCGCGATGGACGCGTGATCCATACGGCAACGAAGCGCAGCCTCGGGTACGGCGACGTGGCGAACGCCGCCGCTGGCATGCCGGTGCCGAAGTCGCCGCGCCTCAAGAAGCTCTCCGAGTACCGGGTGATCGGCCAACCGCAGAAGCGGGTGGACACGCCGGCCAAGATCGACGGCAGCGCCATCTTCGGCATCGACGCGCGGCCCGAGGGCGTGCGCCATGCGATGGTGATGGCATGTCCCGTCCTTGGCGGCCGTGTCGCTTCGGTCGATCCCACCGAGGCGATGAAGATCCGCGGCGTCTGGAAGGTAGTGCACAGCGAGGATGCCGTGGCGGTCGTGGGCGACAACACCTGGGCCGCGCGGAAGGGGCTGGCCGCCCTGCGCATCGCATGGGACGAAGGCCCGAATGCCCACCTGTCCACGGCGGACATGGTGGCAGCGGCCGACCGCGCGCTCGAAGACGAAGGGTTGCCTGCGCTGCGAAAAGGCGACGTCGACGCCGCGGAGCGGCAAGCCGCCAGCGTCTATGACGAAGTGTTCCGGCTGCCGATGCTCGCCCACGCGGCGATGGAACCATTGAGCTGCACGGTCCATTGCCAGGCGGACCGCTGCGAGGTCTGGGTGGGCAGCCAGGTGGTGGCGCGCGCGCAGAAGGCCGCCGCCACGGCGGCTGGGCTGCCGCTGGACAGCGTCACGGTGCACAACCTTTTCCTCGGCGGCGGGTTCGGCCGGCGGCTGGAAGCCGACTACGTCGGTCAGGCGGTTCGTCTGGCGAAGCAGATTGAAGGGCCGGTCAAGATCACCTGGAGCCGCGAGGAAGACATGCGTCAGGACTACTACCGGTTCCACAACCACAGCCGGGTCACCGTGGCCATCGACGAAAAAGGGCGCCCATCGAGCTGGCGCCACCGGCTGGCCGCGCCGAACATCATGGCGCGCTTCCTCCCCATCTATCAGAAGGACGGCGTCGACCTCGATGCGGTGGACGTGGCCAGCGGCCCTTACGACATTCCCAACGTGCGCATCGACTTCATCCGCCACGAGGCACCGCCTGGACTCAACACGGGTAACTGGCGTGGCGTCGGCCCCACGCGCAACGTAGTCATCACGGAATCCGTGATCGACGAACTCGCGCATCGCGCGGGCGCCGACCCCGTCGCGTATCGCAGGGCGATGATGAAAGGCTCGCCACGCGACCTCGCCGTACTGGACCTGGTGGCGGAGAAGTCCGGATGGGGCGATCCCTTGCCGAAGGGGCGCGGCCGCGGCGTCGCGCTGTGCCCGGCCTTCGGCAGTCACGTGGCCATGGTGGCCGAAGTCAGTGTCGAGCCGTCGGGCATGTATCGCGTGGAGCGCATCGTCTGTGTGGTCGACACCGGCATCGCGGTCAATCCCGACGTAGTCAGCGCGCAGATCGAAGGCGGCGCCATGTTCGGCATCACGGCGGTGCGCTATGGCCGCATCACCGTCGCGAACGGACGGGTCGAACAAGGGAACTTCGATACCTATCCCGTATTGCGCATGGCCGAGGCACCCGAGGTGGAAGTGCATATCGTCCCGAGCAAAGCTGACCCCGGCGGTGTCGGCGAACCGGGGACGTCGGTGGCGATCGCCGCCGTGGCGAATGCCATTTTCGCCGCCACCGGAAAGCGCTTCCGTTCGCTGCCGATAACGCCGCACGACCTAAGGGAGGCATGATGAACCGGCTCTCCGCCATCTCGATGCTGGCCGCGGCAACGCTGCTGACGGCCTGTACCCAACGGCCCACTACACCCGCCGCGCAAGCGATCGTGGCCGATCCGTTACGCACGCCCGCCGACTTCGCCTCCATCGCGGACCCGCATGCACGCTCCGTCGCACTGTATGGCGAAGTGTCCCGGGTCATCGAAAGCCCGCGCTGCCTGAACTGCCACCCGGATACCCGCCGCCCCACGCAGGGAGACGACCTGCATGCGCACGTACCGTTCATACAGGCCGGCATCGAAGGGCACGGCACGGCTGGCGTGACCTGCGCTACCTGCCATCAGGCCGCGAACGTCGCCACGTTCGCGGAGCCGGCATCGATCCCGGGAAATCCACGCTGGGCGCTCGCTCCCGCATCGATGGCGTGGCAGGGCAAGACGCGTGGCGAGATCTGCCGCCAGATCAAGGACCCCGCTCGCAACGGCGGCCATACGCTGGCACAGATCCATCACCACATGGCCGAGGACAAGCTCGTCGGCTGGGCCTGGAATCCCGGTCCCGGCAGGAAGCCGGCGCCCGGCACCCAGGCGGCGCTGGGTGCCTTGCTTACGGCGTGGATCGATACAGGCGCGGCATGCCCTGAGGGCTGATGTCGAGGAGGTCGGGCATGCGGTCGATCACGGCGACGGCGCCCGCGGAATACAAGTCCAGCGATTTGCGATAGCCATAGCTGACCAGCACGAAGTCCATGCCGGCGTCGCGCGCAGCAAGCACGTCGCTCTCCGAATCGCCGACCACCAGGGTCCGCTCGATCGCCACCTGGGCCTGAGCCGCGAGATAGCGCAAGGGCACGCCGCTCGGCTTGCGCTCGGGCAGCGTGTTGGCGCCCACGATGCCGTCGAAGAAGGACAGCATGCCGCGCGCCTCAAGCAGGGGCCGAACGAACTCTTCGTTCTTGTTCGTGCAGACGCCGAGCTTCACGCCTTGCGCGTGCAATGCCGCGAGCGTCTCGACAACGCCGTCATAAGCGATGCCGTCCAGCGCCGTCTCGGCATAGTGTTCGAGGAACCCCGGCATTACCTCGTCGATGTCGGCATCGCTGCCGGCATGGCGAAACGCGGAGGTGATCAGCTTGCGCGAGCCTTCGCCGATCCACTCCGTGATCTGGCGAACGTCGTAGGTCGGAAGTTTCCAGTCGCGCAACGTCCGGTTCACCGATTCGGCGATATCCGCAGCGCTGTCGATGAGGGTGCCGTCGAGATCGAAGATGACGAGGGAATAGGGGAAGGCCAAGGCGTCGTTCCAGGCGGGAAACGGGAATTCTGTGGGAAATGTCTCCCCGCACCAAGTTTTTTCCGCCAGAGATACTATACCGCAGGCCGGGCGTAGTTCTCCAATGGCAAAAGGCAGGGCAGGCACCGCGGATGTGCCCGGGTATAGTCGCGGCTCTCCCGAGCCCCGAGCCTCCTTCCTTGACGACCGAAACGACGCAAGAACCTGCGGTCGCGGCCGCACCGACGCAATCGCTCCGCCTCCTGCTCACGGCCTTGATGCTGGTGATGCTGCTCGCAGCATTGGACGGCACCATCGTCTCCACGGCCTTGCCGACCATCGTCGGAGAACTGGGCGGACTGGACCAGCTGTCCTGGGTGGTCACCGCGTACATGCTCAGTTCGACCGTGGTGGTGCCGCTTTATGGGAAGTTCGGCGACCTCTACGGCCGCAAGCTGATGATGCAAGTGGCCATTGCGATCTTCCTGCTGGGATCGGTGCTGTGCGGGCTGGCACAGAACATGGTGGAACTGATCCTCATGCGGGCGCTGCAGGGCGTGGGCGGCGGCGGACTCGTGGTGGTCACCATCGCGTCCGTGGGCGACGTGATCCCGCCGGCCGAGCGGGGACGCTACCAGGGGCTGTTCGGTGGCGTTTACGGGCTGGCCACCGTGATCGGACCCCTGCTGGGCGGATTCATGGTCGATCATCTTTCCTGGCGCTGGATCTTCTACGTGAACCTGCCGCTCGGCCTGCTCTGCGTCGCCATCATCGCGGCGGTGTTCCGTCCGCACGTGCGCCATGTTCGCCATGCCATCGATTACCGGGGCGCGGCCCTGCTCACGGTGGCTCTGAGCTGCCTCATCCTGTTCACCACCGAGGGCGGCACGGTGCTGCCCTGGGATTCGCTGAAGCTATGGCTCATCCTCGCGCTGGGCCTGGCGGGCATCGCCGGCTTCGTCGCCGTCGAGCGTGCCGCCGAGGAGCCGATCATGCCGCTGCACCTGTTCCGGCACCGCATCTTCGTGCTCTGCAGCCTCATCGGATTCTTCGTGGGCGCGGCGCTGTTCGGCTCCACAACCTTCATTCCCCTTTACATGCAGGTGGCGAAGGGCGCGACGCCCACGGCGGCCGGCATGCAGTTGCTGCCACTCATGGGCGGCGTGATCCTGAGTTCCATCGTCGTCGGGCGGCTCATCAGCCGGTTGGGGCGTTATCGCGTCTTCCCCATCGCGGGTACGGTCCTCGCGGCACTCGCGCTCCTGCTCCTCGGCACCGTAAGCGATGGCGACCCGGTGTTCCTCATCTACGTCTACACGGGCCTGCTGGGCGCCGGGCTGGGCATGGTGATGCAGGTACTGATCCTCGCCACGCAGAACAGCGTGGAAATGCAGCACCTCGGCGTCGCCACCTCGGGCGTCATGCTGTTCCGTTCCATCGGCGGCTCCATCGGCGTCTCGCTGTTCGGAGCGATCTTCACCATCGGGCTGCAATCGCGGCTGCGTGGCGTGCTTCCGCACAGCCCGCACGCGTCGACGTCGTTCGGTCCGGAAGCGGTGAAAGCACTGCCTCCGGACATTCACGAAAAGTACGTCCATGCCTTCAGCGCATCCATGCATACGGTGTATTTCTGCGCCGCGGCACTGGTAGCCGTCGGCTTCCTCATGGCCTTGCGCCTGCATGACGTGCCTCTGCGTAAGACGCCCGGCCCGTCGAAGTAAGCATTTCCGGCACGGATGCGCCGTCGGGACATTTCACAGGCGAAGAGCGACGTAGTATCCACGAGCCCCCACGCTCCAGCGTCGGGGCACGGCGTTCCGCGTGATCAAACCCTGTCGATCAACCAAGGAGTTCTTTCGATGAAGAACAACGCTTCGCAGTCCCATGATGCTTCCACGAAGGTCCGCGCATTCGCGCGCCTCAGCGCCTTCGAAGTCACGCCGGTGGCGGAAGACGACAACGGCGGCCTGTTCCTGACCATCTACACGGACCCGGATCGGCCGGAGCCTGAGATCGGCATCATCGGCGGCTGATGCGTCGCTCGAGGACGCGCCCCGCACATGCGGGGCGCATTTCTTCGCCACGAGGAAAGTCGATGCGTAGCCGACCGCTGATTCTCGCTCCCGCCGATGACCCGCACGCCTGCGCGCTCGCCTGGGCGATTCGCCGGCAGGGTATCGAGCCGGTGTGGACGCCTTCGCTGCAGGCCGGTCACGGCGCTCATTACAGCTTCCGCATCGATGCGCAGCATGAAACCTTCCATGACTCGCTGCTGGAGGGCGATCGCGTCAGTGCCGTCTGGAACCGGCGTGTGCACGATCCGGTACCGTATTGCGCGGAAGAAGACCGCCCGTTCGCGAGTTGGGAATGGAAGCTGTTCCAGCGCAATGTCTTCGCCATGCAAGGCGCCTATGGCGACGCGTTGTGGGTGAATGGCTTCGCCGCTGCCCAGCGCGCGGAACACAAGCTCGTGCAACTCGCGGTCTGCCGGCGCCTGGACATTCCCTTTCCCGACACCGTCGTGACGACGGATGCGCGTGAAGTCGCCGCACTCATACACCGGTGGGGCCAGGTGGTTTTCAAGAGTTTCCTCGTGCACCAGTGGGAAGAGCGCGACAGCGGCAGGCTGCATGCCGTCGGCGTGGTGCTGCTCAACGGCGATAGCGAACTGCCGGCCGACGCGATCGCCGTCTGCCCCGGAATCTATCAGCGGTACATCGAGAAGCGCTGCGACGTCCGCGTCACCGTGATGGGCGACCGCTTGTTCGCGTTGCGCCTGGGCAAGGGGGCCGAGGGCGCCTTCGTGGATTGGCGCGGGCACAGCAAGGATCCGGCGTTCCGCGCGGAGGCCATGGCGCTGCCTGCTCCGGTCGAGTCGAAGCTTCGCGCCCTCATGCGCGAGCTTGGCCTGGTCTTCGGCTGCATCGACCTGGTCGTCGACGCCCACGGAGAATTCCATTTCCTCGAAGTGAACCAGGCCGGCCAGTTCCTGTTCGTGGAAGACATGTTGCCGGAGCTTCCGGTGCTGCAGACGATGACGGCCATGCTCATCGACGGACGTGTCGATGCGCGGATGGACACGCTGAAGCCGGTATCGATGAAGGCGTTCTGGTCATCGGAGGCATACGCGGCGCTGCGTGAAGGCGTTGCCCGGCACCGTCCGGACCGCCCGTTGTTCACGCTGGAGTAGCGCCGCTCACCCGCCGGTCTGGCTGTGGGGCGCGTCCACCGGTTTCGATTGCGGCGAATCCTTCTGGCGAAGGAAGATCGACAGCACGACGAGCGACAGCACGGCCAGGAATTCGCTTTGCCAGTTCTGGAAGGATTCGAACCAGAACGAGGGGTCGACGGCATACTGGCCCAGGGTTTGCACCGGTTGATGATGCTCGAGCGCCTCGCCCATGGATTTATGCCAACTGGCGAGCAGGTGCCCGGTGAAGCAGCCAGCGAAGAGGACGAGGAAGGCGATGGACAGGGAGTTCGCGTAGAGCCAGCGCACGATGCCGCCGCGTCGCCATGCTTTCGGCTGCAGGTGCGGTGGCGTGGGCGTGTCGTCTTCCTCCGCTTCGTCCAGCGGCCGCGATTCGGCCGAGCCTTTCTGGCGCAGCCACACGGTCAGCAGGACGTATACGCCCATCTGCAGGAACTCGCTTTCCCAGTTCTCGAACGTGGCCGACCAGAAGTCACCGCCGGAAAGGTAGGCCGTCCATCCGATGGAAGCGACGCCATGCTCTACCAGCTCTTGATTGTGCGCCGCGTAGCCAGTGACCGCCTGCGCCGTCCACGCCGCGAGCATCATGGCCAGGACGACGAGGCTCAGGCCGTTGCGCCGCAAAAAAGAATCTTTCATCCATGGGACTCCATCGATCGCGGGCTGACTTCCGCGGATGCCGGCGTTTCGATACCGAAGGTCTCGCGCAGGTGGGCGAGCGTCCGTCCGGAGCGCTCAGCGGTTTCGGCGGCTGTGGTGTCCGCGGGTACGATCGCCTCGATCCTGCGCACGTACGCGTCGAGAACGGTGCTCAGTACGCATGAGTCGGTGGCGAAGCCGGTGACGACGATCCGCTTGAGGCCCAGGTGATCGAGAAGCGATGGCAGGGCGGTTTCGAAGAAGGCCGAATGCCGTGGCTTCAGCAGCTTGAGGTCGTCGGCGTCGGGGCGAAGCGCCTCCACCACATGGCGGCCGGGTGCGCCGGAATGCCCGACGTAGTCGACCACCTCGTCGAAACTGTCTTGCCAGCGCTCGAAATTGTCGTTGACGAAGATCACCGGACAATCGGCGTCGTGAAACCGCTGCCGCAGAAGGACGATGCGGCCGACGGCTTCTTTGGCGTTGTTGAACAGTTCCGTGCCGCCGGGAAACTGGAAGGTGTTGAACACGTCCAGCACCAGCAACGCGGAACGGGACTCGCTCTCGGTCACGACATACCCCAGGCTCCTCTGGAAGCCCAAGCACACCGCAACCCGCGTGAAATCTGCGCACAGGAGCCCACCGCGGTAAAGCGCGCCAACTAACGAGGCCAGGATCCCAGCTGGAGGCGATGGAAGCGGCAGACATCGATGCCGTCGTAAGCCTGGGTGTGGCCGTCACCGAAGGTGACGCGGAAGTCGCGCAGGCAACCGCCCTCCGGCAGACGGACGGTAGCGGTCGTCGTCCCTCCCTGGAGCGGTTCGCCGAGTGGCAGCTCCGTTCCGCCCACGGCGATGGCGGTGACGCTTTCGTACGAAACGTTGACCAGGGTGAACATCCTGGCCGGCTCGCGGCTGCCCTCCGCGGCGTGGACGAGCGATAACGAGCCGATCGCGGACAGGGCGAGGAAGACGATGCGTGCAGCGTGCATGGAGGCTCTCCGTGGCTATGGCGTCGCCATGGGAACCGGGGAATGACCTCTCCGGAAAGCGTTCCGGGACGAATCGTCGAGGCCGCGGGACGATTCGTAGCGCGGGCACATATCGCTTTGACCTGGCGCCTTGGACGCCTACCATGCCTCCAAGGGTCCGCGGAATACACGCCATGAAGGTTCGTCTCGGTACGACGGAAATCGGTCTCGGCCGCTATCTCGCCTTGTGGACGGCGATCGTCGTCGTCTTCGCCTTCCAGCGTTATCTCAATGCGCAGCTGACCGGGCCCGAGTGGGGCGTGTTCGATTACCTGCGCTGGTCGATGATCCAGTGGTACACATGGGCGGCCCTGGCCCCTGCAGTGTTCCGGCTGGCGGCCCTGTACCCGATCCAGGGGCCGTTTCGTCTGCGCGGCCTGGGCTTGCAGCTGCCGGCGAGCATTGCCGTGACGATGCTGTCGCTCATGATCGGCGCGGCGATCTCCACCCCGTTCGAACCCAGCCCGTTCCTCGAGCAGGTCCGGCAATTCCTCGGCCAGCACTTCGCCACCGGTTTCCTCACCTATTGGGCGCTGTTCGCTATCCAGCAGGCCATGACCTTCCACGAGGAGAAGACGCATCGCGAAAGGGAGGCCAGCCAGCTGGCGACGGAACTGGCGCAGTCGCGCCTGCGCGCGCTCAAGTCGCAGCTCCAGCCGCATTTCCTGTTCAACACGCTGCACGCGATCGCCACCTTGCTGAAGGAGGACGCACTCACGGCCGAAGACATGCTTCTGCGCCTGAGCGAACTGTTGCGTGCCTTCCTCGAAGATTACGACGGCCAGGAGATCAGCCTGCGCCGCGAACTGGTCCTGCTGGAGCTTTACCTCGGCATCCAGGGCGTGCGCTTCAAGGATCGCCTGACCACGCGCATCTATGTGGACCCGTCCACGCTGGATTGCGCGGTACCCAGCCTGATCCTCCAGCCGATCGTGGAGAACGCCATCCGCCATGGCATCGGCGAGCGGGTGGGTTCCGACCAGATCGAGATCGAAAGCCGCCGCAACGGCGACAGCCTTTGCATCGAAGTACGCAACCGCAACAGCACGCTCGACGAGAAACCGCCGGGTACGTCACAGGGGCATGGCATCGGCCTGTCGAACACGGCACTGCGCCTGCGCGAACTGTACGGCGATGCCGCGCAGGTACGGCTGGACATGATCTGGCCACAGGGCGTCGTCTGCCGCGTGCGACTGCCGTTCCGCGACATCGCGGACGTCGACGACGGACCGGAGATCGCCAGCGCATGAACATCGCCACCCTGGTCGTCGACGACGAACCCATCGCACGGCACGCCGTGCTTCGCCTGCTGCGCGAGGATCCGGATATCGTGCCGGCGGGCGAATGCGGCGATGGCGCGTCAGCGGTGCAGGCGATTCGCGAGCGGTCGCCCGACCTCGTCTTCCTCGACATCCAGATGCCTGCGATGACGGGCCTCGACGTCGTGGCGACCATCGGCGCCGCGCGCATGCCCGCCACGGTGTTCGTCACGGCTTACGAGCAGTACGCCGTGCGCGCCTTCGAGGCCAATGCTGTGGACTACCTGGTGAAGCCGTTCAGTCGGGACCGCTTCGTGGAAACCTTGCGCCGAGCGAAGGTGAGGCTCAATGCGGGCACCGTTCCAGGCGATGGCAGCGGAGCCATCCAGCAGGTGCTGGATGCCCTGCGCCGGCGCGAGGGCTACCTCGAGCGCGTCCCGGTGCGCGTGGACGAGCGCGTTACCTTCGTCGACGTGGACGATATCGTCTGGATCAAGGCCAACCGCAACATCGTGGAGATCCACCTCGCCGACCGTGTGCACGAGGTCCGGGAAACCATGACCTCGCTGGCCGAGCGCCTGGATCCCCGCCACTTCGCCCGCGTGCACCGCTCGGCGATCATCAATGTCCGCCGCGTCCAGTCCATCCATCCCTGGTTCAACGGTCACCACGTGGTGACGATGGATACCGGGCAGAAACTGCGCATGAGCCGTTACCAGCAGGAGGCCTTCATGCGGCTGGTCTCCACGAAGTCCTAGCGGCGGATCGCGAGCACTCCGTCCAGCGCGAGTTCGGCCTTGAAGCCCGCCTTTTCGAGCCGCCGTGCAACCTCGCGCGGCACGTCGCGGCCGCTGGTGAGCTTGTTCGGGCTGCCGGTGTAGTGGAACAGGCGGCCACCGCGTTTCAGGACGCGGGCCAGCTGTTCGTAAAACGCCTGCGAGTAGAGCTCGCCGGCAATGCCGAAGCGCGGGGGATCGTGGAGCAGGGCGTCCACGGAGGCATCGGCAATGCCGGCAATGGCTACGGAAACGTCATCATGCACAAGATCCAGTCGTCCGCCCGATGCTTCGGGATCGGGCGACCACGGATTGAGCGTGCGCAACCAGAGCACGTCCTCGTTCTTCTCGAACGACTGGACCCGAGCCACGCCGGCGTCGAGGCAGCAGGCCGCGAAGTAGCCCAGGCCGCCACAGGTATCGAGGACGGATTTCCCACGCGGCTCGACGAGCGCCACCTTGCGTCGCGCATCGTCCACGGGCGAGTCCTTCGACGTGGGCAACATCTTGATGCCGTCGATCTCGAAGGTCGGCGCACCCCAGGAGGTGGGCACGAGCTTGATGAGAGATCCCGAAAATCGCGATATGGCCGCGAAATCCTCGCCATCCCAGTAGTACAGGGTCCGGTCCTTCAGGCGCGCGGGGTAGGGGTAATCATGCCCTCGCCATTGCCAGCGGCCGGGATGCAAGACCGCGCTGCCGGTCGAGCGGTCGAGATCGAGCGAACCCGTCCATTCGACGGCGCCGGCGTCACGGGCTGCCGACAGCGCCTCCGCCAGGTCGCGTGTCAGCAGGGGGCCTGAGTAATGCGCCACGATGCGTTCCCAAAGGAACGCATGGTAGGCCTCAGAACTTGTCCACGTCCACGATGGCCTTGGCGAAGGCGTCCGGGGCTTCCTGCGGCAGGTTGTGGCCGACCCCGCCCGCGATCAGCCGGTGTTCGTACTTGCCGGTGAAGCGCTTCGCGTATGCGGCGGGCTCCGGATGCGGCGCACCGTTCGCATCGCCTTCCATGGTGATGGTCGGCACCGTAATGGACGGGAACGCGGCGAGACGCGCCTCCAGCTCGTCGTACTTCCGTTCCCCGGCAGCCAGTCCCAAGCGCCAGCGATAGTTGTCGATGGTGATGGCGACGTGGTCAGCATTGTCGAGGGCGCTCACCGAACGCTGGAAGGTCGCATCGTCGAACTGCCACTTCGGCGAGGCCTGTTCCCAGATGAGCCGCGCGAAGTCGTGCGTGTACTTCGCATAGCCCTCCCGGCCACGCTCGGTGGTGAAGTAGAACTGATACCACCAGAGCAGTTCGGCCTTAGGCGGCAGCGGATTCTTGTTCAGCGCCTGGCTGCCGATGAGGTAGCCGCTGACGGAAACCATCGCCTTGCAACGTTCCGGCCAGAGCGCCGCGACGATGTTGGCGGTGCGCGCACCCCAGTCGTATCCGCCGATGATCGCCTTGTCGATCTTCAAGGCGTCCATCAGAGCGACAACGTCGGCGGCGAGCGCGGCCTGCTGGCCATTCCGCGGCGTGGCGGCCGAAAGGAAAGCCGTGCTGCCGTAGCCGCGAAGGAAAGGGACGATCACGCGGTAACCCTTCGCCGCAAGAAGCGGCGCGACGTCCACATAGCTGTAGATGTCGTAAGGCCAGCCGTGCAGGAGCAGGACGACGGGGCCGGTGGCGGGACCGTCCTCGGCATAACCGACCTTGAGCACGCCGGCCTCTACCGACTTCATCGCCGCGAAAGACGTCGCGCCGTGGCGTACACCCTTCGTCGCGGCCGACGGTCCGGCCGCCATCACGGTGGTGCCCAATCCAGCGGCCGCCATTCCCAGCGCGGTCGCGCCCACGAAGCGGCGCCGCTGCTCATCGAATCTGTCCATCATGCCTTCGCTTCCGGGTGGAGTGACGTGTGCTCACTCTAGCGGCCGCGATCGAAGCCGAATTGCACGTAAATCCGGATATTGGATCAACGATGCGGGTCGTGCGCCTCGCGCAGGCTCGGTGCCTCCGGATCCGGCACTTCGACCGGGCCCTCATGCATTGCGCCGCGTTCGCTGGCCCGGATGGCGCGCCGAACGTCTGTGGCGTCGCCCATCGCCGCTTCCGGCCAGACCCCGGCGGTCTCTTCGGGAAACGACTCCGTGCTGCGCTCGATCAGCGTCGCACCGCAAGCGTCGAAGAGGTCGCGGAGTTCCTGCTCGGGAATGGTTTCGCCCACGAGCACGTTCAGGCGAGCCCTTCCGAGTTCGGACGGCGTGGCGTGTTCGACATTGCGTCCCGCCGGCAGCCGCTTCCCGCTGGGCGAGTCCGAGGTATTGCGAGGTTCCCGGTCACCCCGATGACTGACCTGGGAGGGGAAATTGCTCGGCTCGCTGGCGGTATCCGACGAGCGGCCGATCGTGGCGTCCGTCGCCGGTATCACATCCGCCTGCCGCATGCCCCTTCCCAGCAGTTTGTCACGCGCCGCCATGGCAGCACCCTGGCCCGAAAAGTGCGCGATCAGATAAGTCATGTCTGCCTCCACGTCTACAGCGATCACTGCGAGCTTCCTCGCGACAGCATGAAAGACGCAGTGGCGCTGCGTGAGCAAATCGTGACGGCTCCATTCGCACCCCGCTGCGTAACCATTTCCGTCCTTCCCGCGAACTCCTTCGTAGCCCCCGCATACGCGTGGGAACACTGGAGAAAGCCATGCAGAAACAGCAAGTACTTGCGATGGTGCTCGTCGCGACGATGGCGGGAACGACGGCCGCATCCGCCCAGCAGGCCGATCTCTTCGGCCTCGGCTCCCACGGCGCCTCGCATGTCTATGTCATGTCCAACGACAAGGGCCGGAACAGCGTCGCGGTGCTCAAGCGCGACGCCGCCGGTCACCTCGACAAGGTCGGCGAGTTCGGTACCGGCGGGAAGGGCGTCGGCGTGGGTACCACCGCGCCCCCGCCGGATCCGCTGGGGTCACAGAACGCGTTGCTGCTGAGCGACGACGGGCACCTGCTCTTCGCGGTGAATGCCGGAAGCAACGAGGTGTCCACCTTCATCGTCCTGGGCGACCGTCTGCTCCTCGTCGACGTGACCGACTCGGGCGGAAGCTATCCCGTCAGCCTCGCGCAGCGTGGCGACCAGCTCTACGTCCTGAACAGCGCGGGGCAAGCGAACGTCACTGCCTTCCACATCGCGCCGTTTGGCCTCCTCTCGAAGGTGGCGGGCTCACGCCGCCTCATCGGCACCGACGAACCCCTGGTGGGCAACCAGCCCGATGTGGGCAACACCGCGACGCAACTCCAGTTCGACCGCAAGGGCCAGTGGCTTGCCGTGTCGGTCAAGGACTCACGTGCCAAGGGCTTCATCGAAGTGTTCGCCGTCGACCGCGCTGGCACGCTTGCGCAGGATCCCGCCGTCACGCCGTCGATGGACACGGCGGCATTCGGCTTCACGTTCGACGACCAGGACCATCTCCTGATTACCGAGGGTGGCGCGAACGCCGTATCGTCATATTCCCTTGAGCGTGACGGCGACCTGAGCGTCATCTCGCAATCGGTAGCGACGGGTCAGGCGGCTACCTGCTGGCTCGCGGCCAACCGGCGCTATGCATTCACCGCGAACGCGGGTTCGAACACGTTGACGGGGTTCCGCGTCGATGCGCACGGAGGTCTCTCGCTCACCGCGGCGGACGGCGTCGCGGCCAACCTCGGCGCCGGGCATGCACCGACCGACATCAAGTTCTCCAGCGATGGACGTTCGCTCTACGTCAACACGCCGGGCACCGGTGGGGTAAGCGCTTTTGCCGTGCGTGAGAACGGCGAACTCGTACCGCTGGGAGAGACGCCCGTCTTCGCCGCCTTCTCGGGGGCACAGGGCCTGGCCGTGCAGTAAGCGCCGGCGGCCGATCGGTCTGTCCTGTGGGAGCCGCTTCAGCGGCGATGGCTGCTCGCGGCAAGGGTGCCCGCTGCCGCGGGATCGCCGGCATAGCCGGCTCCCACATCTATTTTGATCCGGCGTGCGCCGCCGCGAGCGCCTCCAGGCCGGCGAGAATGAACGTCGTCATGTCCTCGCGCAGTCCTTCGGACCGGGGCATCAAGGCGGGCAGCACCTTCTTCCGCAGGCCTTCCGGCGCGATCAGCAGGGCAATGCACGGAAAGATCGTCATCATCATGCCGCGCTGCACGGCCGGATGCTCGACGGGCAGCCCGAGGTGTCCGGCCATGAGGCGGGCGACGATGCCCGCCTTCGGCGCCACGGCCTGTTCGACCAGCGCGTTCACCAGCGGGGAGGGTGACATCACCTCCTTCAGCACGACCTTGAAGCCCCACGACTTATCGCCCAACGCGGCCTGGGTCACGAAGTGCGCGATCAGGGCCTGCAGCTTCTCCCGGGGTGGCCGTTCCGAACGGGCGAATGCCGCAAGGTCTTCCACGCTCACGACCTGGCGGTGCGCCTCCACGAGCACGGCCTCATAGAGGCCGTCGCGGCTACCGAAGTGGTAGTTCACCGCGGCCATGTTGACGCCTGCCTTGAGGCAGATGTCCTTGCTCGACGTACCCAGGTAACCGTGCTCGGCGAATAACCGGCCAGCCACATCGAGCAACTGGGCCCGGGTGCTTTCGCCGTCCTGGCGCGACGCGCGGCGGGTTGACGAGGAGGATGATCGGGCTGTCATGCCCTAATTATAACTCAAATTTGCATTTGATTTCGCGCGTCCACGAGCCTAGACTGCGGGCATCACCGAACCGAGCCCGGCCCATGGTCAAGCCAAAGCCTCCTGTCCTCATCGGCCTTGTCGTCCTCCTCTTGCTGGTCGGTGCGGGGCTCTGGTGGCTGCTGCGGCCCGACCCGGAAGAACCCATCGTTCTTCACGGCAACATCGATATCCGTCAGGTGTCGCTGGCCTTCAAGCTGAGCGAGCGCATCGCCGAGATGCGCGTGGAGGAGGGAGATCGCGTGGTCGCCGGCCAGGTGCTAGCCGCGCTCGACGTAACGACACTCAAGCTGCGCCTGGCCAAGGCGCAGGCCCAGGTCGCGGTCCAGGACGAGGTCCTCCGCAGGCTGGAAGCAGGCAACCGTCCGCAGGACATCGCCCAGACCGACGCCAACGTACGTGCGGCCCAGGCCGATGCGCGCATGGCCCACCAGACGCTGGACCGGCTGCGCTCGATCAGCAAGGACACCGGCGGCCGCGCCGTGAGCCGCGAGGACCTCGACCAGGCGGTGGCAGCGGCCAGCGCCGCGGATGCGAAGGTCGATGCCCTCCGGAAGGCCCATGAGCTTTCCGTCGCCGGCCCACGCAAGGAGGACATCGCCGAAGCGCGTGCACAACGCGAGGCCGCGCTGGCTGAAAGCGCGGTGGCCAGGCAGGACCTCGCCGAGGCCGAACTGAAGGCGCCCACCGACGCGGTCGTGCGCAGCCGCATGCTCGAGCCGGGCGACATGGCCTCGCCGCAACGGCCCGTTTACGAACTGGCCTTGCTGCATCCGAAGTGGGTCCGCGCCTACGTATCCGAAGCCAACCTGAGCCGGATCAGGCCGGGGCAGGCGGCGCGTGTCACCACCGACAGCGCGCCCGATCATCCGGTCGATGGCCGCATCGGCTACATCGCCTCGGTAGCGGAGTTCACGCCGAAGAACGTCGAGACCGAAGACCTGCGCAGCAGCCTCGTCTACGAGGTGCGCGTGAACGTCGACGACCCCCAGGACCGTCTGCGCCTGGGCATGCCGGCGACCGTGCGGCTGCCGGGTACGGTCGCGGCAAGGCCATGAACGATTCGGCGGCCCTCGTCGCGCAGGGTGTCGGTAAGCGTTTCGCGCCGAAGAAGGGCCGCGAGGTCCCGGCGCTCGACGACGTTTCGCTGGAAGTACGCAGGGGAGCGATCAGCGCCCTCGTCGGGCCCGACGGTGCCGGCAAGACGACGCTGTTGCGGCTTGCGGCCGGCCTCATGGTTGCCGATACGGGCAGCATGAGCGTGCTGGGCATCGACGCCGCACGCGATCCCCAGGCAGTGCAGGACCGGATCAGCTACATGCCGCAGCGGTTCGGTCTCTACGACGACCTGAGCGTGCAGGAGAACCTCGACCTCTACGCCGACCTGCACGGGGTGGACCGCGACCAGCGCCGCGAACGCTATGCCCGCCTGATGGAAATGACCGACCTCGGCCGCTTCACCGGCCGGCCCGCCGGGAAGCTGTCCGGCGGCATGAAACAGAAGCTCGGTCTCGCCTGCACCCTGGTGCGTTCACCCGAGCTGCTGCTTCTCGACGAGCCCACCGTGGGCGTGGACCCGCTGTCGCGGCGCGAACTCTGGGACATCGTCGAGCAGCTGGTGGGGGACGAAAAGCTGAGCGTGCTCGTGAGCACGTCTTACATGGACGAAGCGGCACGCTGCGCGCACGTGGTCATCCTCCACGAGGGACGCGTGCTCGCGCAGGGTGAACCGGACGGCATCCGCGACACCGCGGAAGGCCTCTGCTTCGCCGCGAAGCCGCCCTCCGGCGAAGCACCGCGCCACCTGCAGGCCAGGCTGCTGGACGATGGCGATACCGTCGACGCGGTCCCGCGCGGCGGCGAGGTGCATTTCGTACGCACGAAGGCGGCGGTAGAGCAGGGCGATCGCCGGCTCGGGAACCTGCTGGGCGAGGCCGCGGCCCGGCCCGTGCCGCCCACGCTCGAGGACGGGGTGATGCTGGCCCTGCGCTCGAAAGTGCGCCGCGATTTCTCGGCGGCGGCCTCGGTCGCCTCGTCGGCATCGTCGTCGGCGCACGATGGCGACACGGTGATCGAGGTGAAGGACCTCGTCCGCACGTTCGGCGACTTCACCGCGGTGGACCGCACCAGTTTCAGCGTGAAGCGCGGCGAGATCTTCGGCCTGCTTGGCCCGAACGGCGCGGGCAAGACCACGACGTTCCGCATGCTTTGCGGGCTGCTTCCCGCGAGTTCCGGCACCCTCCGCGTTGCCGGTCACGACCTGCGCAGGGCACGTGCACCCGCGCGGCAGGAGATCGGGTACGTGTCGCAGAAGTTCGCCCTGTACGGCAACCTTTCCGTCGACGAGAACCTGGCGTTCTTCGGCGGTGCCTATGGCCTGTACGGCTCGCGCCTGCGTGAACGCATACGCAGCGTCAAGTCGCAGTTCGAGCTCGAAGGCGTTGGCGATGCGCAGGCGGGCCTGTTGCCCGGTGGCTTCAAGCAGCGCCTCGCGATGGCGACGGGCCTGCTGCATGAGCCCGACATCCTCTTCCTGGACGAGCCGACCAGCGGTGCGGACCCCCTCGCGCGGCGCGAGTTCTGGCGACGGATCACCGCGCTGGCGGAGGGCGGCACGACGATCGTGGTCACCACGCACTTCATGGAAGAGGCCGAATACTGCGACCGCGTGGTCATCCAGGACGCCGGCAAGGTCCTGGCGCTGGGTACGCCGGCGGAGATCCGTATGCAGGCCGGCGAGACGGGCGACAGGCCCCTGGACATGGAACAGGCATTCATTGGCATCGTGCGGCAGCACCGCAAGGATGCGCGGGGCGCCGGGAGGGAGGCGGCATGAGCGCGCAGAAGCCGCGAAGCAGGTCCGCGTTCCTGCGACGCCTCACGGCGCTGGTGCGCAAGGAGATCAAGCAGCTGCTGCGCGATCGCAGCAACCTGATGATGGGCATTGCCTTGCCCGTGGTACTGATCCTTATTTTCGGCTATGGATTGTCGTTCGACGTGAAGAACGCGCCGCTGGCGGTGGTCATGGAAGATACCTCGGCGACCGCCAACGGCATGGTCGCCAGCATGCGCCTGTCGCCGTACCTGGACCCGGTGTTGGTGCACGACATGCACCAGGCAGAGCAGCTGATGCGGGATCGCGAGGTCAACGGGGTCCTGCGCGTCCCCTCCGATTTCACGCGCCGCCTCACGCTCGGCGACGGACACCTGCAGCTGATCCTGCACGGTGCCGATGCGAACACGGCGCGCATCGTGCAGGGTTACGTCGAAGCGGCCTTACAGCTCTGGGCACCGCCCGCCGCGTCGATGGGAGCCGTGCGGCTCGAACCGCGCATGTGGTTCAACGAAGCCAATACGAGCACGTGGTTCCTCGTCCCGGGGCTGATCGTGCTCATTACCACCCTGGTGGGGGCCTTCCTCACCGCGCTTGTGATGGCGCGCGAATGGGAGCGCGGCACGCTGGAGGCGCTGTTCGTGACGCCGGTGCGGCCGATCGAGATCCTGCTGGCCAAGATCATCCCGTACTTCGGCGTGGGCCTGATCGGCCTCGCCATGTGCCTCGTCGCGGCACGTTTCCTGTTCCATGTGCCGATCGAGGGCTCGCTTCTCCTCATCCTCGTGGTGTCGGTGTTCTACCTGTTCGTGGCGCTGGGCATCGGCCTGCTGATCTCCGCGGTGACGAAGAACCAGTTCACGGCGAGCCAGGTGGCGCTGGTCACCAGCTTCATGCCGGCGCTCATGCTTTCCGGCTTCATCTATGACCTGCGCAACATGCCGCTGGTGGTCCAGGGCGTAGGACGCGTGCTGCCCGCTACCTATTACCTGGAAACGCTGAAGAGCCTGTTCCTGGCCGGCAACCTCTGGCCGATGATCCTGAAGAACTGCGCCGTGCTGATCGGCTACGCAGTGGTATTGCTCGCCGCGGCTCGGGCGAAGACACGGAAGCTGATCGAATGAACGGCATGCTCGCCTTCCTGCGCCGCGTGGCGAACCTCTGCCGCAAGGAGCTCAAAGTCATCCTCAAGGATCCCGCCAGCCGCGTCGTCCTGTTCGCGCCCGTGCTGGTGCAGTCGCTCATTTTCGGGTACGCGGCGACGCTGGACCTTCGGCAGGCGCCTTACGCGCTGCTCGACCAGGATCATGGGCAAGCGGCCACGAGGCTGGCGGCCAGGATCGAGAGCTCGGGGGTGTTCCAGCGCGTGGCCACGCTGCGCAACGAGAGTGACATCGCACGCCTCGTGGATGCAGGCGATGTTCTCTTCGTGGTCACCATCCCGGCGCACTTCGAGCAGCGGCTCGCCGCAGGCGAGATCACGCCGGTGCAGCTCATCCTCGACGCGCGCAACTCGAGCACCGCGGGAACCGCGGCAGGGTACCTGGGCAACATCGTTTCCCGGTTCAACGCGGACTGGCGGGTGGAGCACGGCGGGGGAGGCGTCCCGCTGAGCCTGGACGTACGCAACTGGTACAATCCGAACCTCGAAACCCGCTGGTTCATGATGACGGCGATGATCGCCATCCTGAGCATGCTGCAGACGCTGATGTTGACGGCGCTCTCGGTCGCGCGCGAGCGCGAACAGGGAACCTTCGACCAGTTGCTCGTGACCCCCTGCACGCCAACCGAGATCATGCTGGGCAAGTCCGTGCCGTCCATCATCGTGGGCCTGGTGCAGGCGAGCCTGGTGTTGCTGATCGCCACCCTCTGGTTCCGCATCCCCATGGCAGGATCGCTCTGGACCCTGTATGTGGCGCTGCTCGTGTTCATGCTCGCATGCGTGGGGATCGGCCTGGCGATTTCCGCCCTCGCAGCAAGCATGCAGCAGGCCATGCTTTACACCTTCGTACTGATGATGCCGCTGGTGCTCCTGTCGGGCATGACCACGCCCATCGCGAACATGCCCGTGCTCATGCAATGGCTGACCGCCATCGATCCGGCCCGCTATGCCATCCACATGGTCCAGCGCGTGTACCTCGAAGGGGCTGGTCTCGGCACGGTGCTCGGCGACGTCCTTCCACTGCTCGCCATCGCTGCGGTGACCCTGCCACTGGCGGCATGGCTTTTCCGACATCGACTCGTCTGATCCGGTGCGTCCCATGCGAACGTCTTCCTTCCACCCTCTCCTGGCATTCGCCGCCGCCTGCGCACTGGCCGCATGCGCCGTCGGTCCCGATTTCGAGAAGCCCCGGGCCAGCGCGCCCGCGGACTGGTCGTCGTCCCGCACCGGCGATGCATCGCTGCACGATCCGGCGATCGCCGCCGACGGCGCCCGGCCGTCCGCCGAATGGTGGAAGGCATTCGGCGACCCCGTACTCGACGAACTCGAGTCCCGGGCCGCCGCCGCGAATCCCGATCTCAGGACGGCCGCGTTGCGTTTTGCACAGAGTCGCGAACGAAGCCGCGCCGCGGCCGCCCAGCGAGGGCCGCAGGTGGATCTTGCCGCGAGCGCGCAGAGGCAGCGGCCGAGCGAGAACGGTGCCACCAGCCGTACCATCGACGTGCTCGCTCCAGCCGGACGCCGCGAGGAACTGGTCAAGCTGCTCAGCCAGCCCTTCGACGACTACCAGGCGGGTTTCGACGCGTCGTGGGAACCGGACTTCTGGGGGCGCGTGCGGCGTTCGGTCGAGGCCGCGGACGCACGGACGGACGAAGCCGGGGCACTCTTCGACGGCGTGCGCCTCGACGTGGCCGCGGAAGTGGCGCGGCGCTATTTCGAACTCCGCGGCGTGCGACGGCAGGTCGCACTGGCCCGCGCCGACATCGATGCCGCCACCGAGCATTTCGATCTCATGAAGGCACGTGCGAACGGCGGCATGGCCAGCGACCTCGACGCCACCCGCCAGCAAGCCCTCCTTGCGGAGCTTCGCTCGCGACTGCCCTCATTGCTGGAACGCGAAGCGGGCACGCTCGATCAGTTGTCCTTGCTGCTGGGACAGTCGCCGGGAAGCCTCGAGGCAAGCCTGGCGGCGCGCGATGGCGACGGGCTCCCGCAAGTCCTGCCCGACCTGGCTCTCGGCATCCCCTCCGACGTGGCGCGGCGCCGGCCGGATATCCGCCAGGCTGAGGCAGGGTTGCATGCGGCGACGGCGGACATCGGCGTGGCCGTGGCGGACCTGTATCCGCGCATCACCCTTGGCGCCGGTTTCGCCTTCGAATCGTTGCATGCGGGCGACTTCGGCGACTGGGGCAGCCGTCGCTGGTCCATCGGCCCCAGCCTGGACCTGCCCCTGTTCGACATGGGGCGCAGGAAGAGCGTCGTGACCTTGCGCAAGCTGCAGCAGCAGGAAGCGGCGATCGTCTACCAGAAAACGGTGCTCCAGGCGTGGACCGACATCGACACGGCCCTGAACGGGTATACGGCTGAGCGCCAGCGCAACCAGCGGCTGGCGGAGCGGGAACGGCTCTCGCAGGATGCCTATGACCTGGCCGACGCCCGCTACGGCCACGGCGGGACCAGCTACATCGAGACCCTGGATGCGCAACGCAGCCTGCTCGCCGCGCAGCGCGACAGGGCGGACAGCGATGCGCAGCTCGCCATTCGCTACGTGGCCGTCTGCAAGGCCATCGGAGGCGGCGACCCGTACTGAAGCGGCGCGATACGGGACGGTGCGCGATGGCTTACCATCACGCAATGAACACACCGCTTCTGCATCCCCCCGGGCACCGGGGCCGGGGCCGTCTTGCCTGCGTGGGCCTGGGCATGACCCTGGGCTCGCACCTCACGCCGCTGGCGCGCAGCCACATCGAGCAGGCGGACGTGGTTTTTGCCGCACTCTCCGACCACGTCGTGGAAGCCTGGCTGCAACGCATGCATGCGGACGTGCGCAGCCTCCAGCCTTATTACCGCGAAGGCAAGTCGCGCATGCGGACCTACCGGCAGTGGGTGGACGCGATGATGGTGGAAGTGCGCGCCGGCAAGCGCGTCTGTGGCGTGTTCTATGGCCATCCCGGGATCTTCGCCTGGTCGCCGCACAAGGCCATCGCGGTCGCGCGCTCCGAAGGCTTCGAAGCCCACATGGAGCCCGGCATCTCTGCCGAGGATTGCCTCTACGCCGATCTCGGCATCGATCCGGGGAGCGCCGGTTGCCAGCACTTCGAGGCCAGCCAGCTGCTTTTCTACCAGCGGCGAATCGATCCCACGGGCTACCTCGTGTTGTGGCAGGTCGGCGTCGTCGGCGACCGGTCGCTCAAGCGCTTCGCGACAGGTGTCGAGCACAGGCAGATCCTGGTCGACGTGCTTGCCTGCGATTACCCGCTCGATCACGAAGTCATCCTCTATCGCGCGGCCACCTTGCCGATCGAACGGCCACGCATCCGTCGTATCGCCCTGCGCGACCTGCCGCATGCACAACTCACCCTCGAGGACACCGTCGTGCTTCCGCCCGCGGAAGCATTGAGGCCCAACCCGGCCGTCATCGCACGGCTTGCGGCATTGGAAGCCGTGAGAGAAACCGGCCCCTGAAGCGCGGCCCTCATTCCTTCGTCAAGTATCGTGCGTGCCTGCCGTCACAGTAGAGCTCCGGGTCCGTGCGATGCACGGGCCTTTCGACAGTGAAGAGAGAAATTCATGCGCGATACGATCGACTTGCTCGAGACCATTGGCCGGGACGCTTCGCTGCGCCATGCCCCGGCCGAGGAGCTCGCAGGCATTCTCCGGCAGGCGCAGGCGCATCCGCAGCTTGCCATGGCCGCGGCTTCCGGCGACAAGACGCTGCTCGCGGACGAGTTCGGGCACAAGGTGATGCACATGCCCCAGGTGTCGCAGTTTCCCGGTCATGACGACGACCCGGACGACCAGCGCGAGGACGAGGGCGACCGGCGCGATGAGCAGGAAGGCGAGGATTCCGCCCACGGGTCGCTGCAGAAGTAAGAAGAATCCGAGGATGTCCCGCATGCCCAACCGTATCCGGTGCCGGTGCCTCCGGATCCTCATGGGCTGTCTCGTTGCAATGCAGTTGCTGCCCGCCACGGCCGCGGTGGAAGACCCGCGGGCCTTCCTCGCGCAGACGGAAAGCCTGCGCACCAAGGACCATCCGCGCTTCCTCAGCAGGCTCGCCGAAATCCGTGCGCAGGCGCCGGACCTGGGGCCGGCCGATGCGTGGTACCTGCGCTACCTCGACGCCTGGGAAACGATGTTCGAGGGCGACTACGCGGCCTCGGAAACCCGCTTGCGGGATATCGTCGACCACTCGGGCGACGCGGCGCTGGCCGCCAAGGCTTCGGCCCTTCTGCTGAGCAACCTAGGCCTGAACCGCCGGTACGAAGAGGCGTACACCCTCGCCAACCAGCTGACGGGCAAGCTGCCGGCGGTAAACGATCCGTTGGCCCGTTCCATGCTGCTGCAGAACCTCTCGCAGATGTTCAACCTGGCGGGACAGACCGACCTCGCTCTGAAATACGCGGACATGATGGAGCGCGCGACGCCGCCAGGGGAAAGTACTTGCTATCCCGCTTCCTTGCGCATCGCCGCGCTGCACTACGGCAAGCGCCTGCCGCCGAACAGTCCCGAACTTTCCCGGGCGATCGAGACCTGCGTCGCCGCCCACCAGCCTGTCATCGCCAACACCATGCGGCTGATCGAGATCGACCGTCTCCTCGATGAAGGCCGGGCGGCCGCCGCTCTCGGCTTCCTCGAACGGATGGCGCCGGGCCTCGCCGCGAACAAGTACTACCCGCACCTTCTCTCATCGAAGGTGCAGCTGGCCAAGGCCTACGAGATGCTCGGACGCGCCGGCGATGCGTTGAAGGCTGCCAGGGAAGCGGTGGGCATGGCGAGTCCCGACGACACGAGCGACTGGCTCAGGGATGCCTATGGCGTGCTTTACCGCCTCGAGAAAGCCCGCGGCGATACCGCCGCGGCACTCGACTACTACGAGCACTACGCTGCCCAGGACAAGGGCTACCTCAACGACGTGGCGGCGAGGACCCTCGCGTACGAACTGAGCCAGCAGCATGTGGTCGTCCAGAAGCTGGAAACGGAACGTCTCGGCAAGCAGAACAGCATCCTCCGGCTACAGAAGGCACTGGAAACCAAGGCGGTCGAAACCAGCCGGCTATACATCGCGCTGCTGCTGATGTTCCTTGCCTCGATCGTATTCTGGGCCTTCCGGCTCAAGCGGTCGCAACTGCGCTTCAAGCGGCTGTCCTGGCACGACGGCCTGACTGGCATATTCAACCGCCAGCATTTCATGAGCGAAGCGGAGCGCGTGCTCAAGCGGCTGGAAAAACGCCGTGCCACGGCGTGCCTCGTGTTCCTCGACCTGGACCACTTCAAGCAGGTGAACGACACCCACGGCCACGCCGCGGGCGACATGGTCTTGCGTCACGCGGTTTCCATCTGCCGACGGCAGCTGCAGGCGAACGACGTGTTCGGGCGACTCGGCGGCGAAGAATTCGGCATCCTGCTCTCGGACAGGCCCCGGGAGCAGGCCATCGCCGCGGCCGATCACATACGCATGGCTATCGAAACCTCGCCTTTGCAGGAGGAAGGGCACGTGATCGCCTTCTCCGCCAGCGTCGGCCTGGCCTCCACGGACGATGCCGGCTACGAGCTGCTTCGCCTGTGCCGTGAGGCGGATCTGGCCCTCTACCGTGCCAAGCGCTCCGGGCGCAACCGGGTCATGGCCGCCAGCGCCGGCTAGCGCTGCCTCAGAGGTCGAACGACGCGGACACGTAGAACGTGCGGGGCGTTCCCTGGGTCAGGTAACCGCCGTTGGCGGATGCCCAGTACCCTTTGTTCGCCACGTTCTGCACCGTGAGCCGGAACGTGACGGGCACGCCTTCCAGGTGGGCCGTGGTGCGCGCCCCTATGTCATAGGTGGTCCAGGCCGGCAGCTTCAGTTGGTTCGCGGCATCCAGGTACTGATGACCCGTGCGGACGGCACGCGCGCTGAGCGTGACGTCCGGCGTGTTCGGGATGTCCCATTCCACACCGGCATTGGCCTGGAAACGCGGCACGCCGATGGCATCGTTGCCGTCGTTGGCACCGGCCTGGGTCTTCACCAGTTCGGGGCGGATGTAGTTCGCGCCACCGAGCACGCGCAGGCCCTGGAGCGGCTGGCCGAAGAAGCTCCACTCGATGCCACGGTTGCGCTGCTCGCCATCGACGACGAAGGTGTTCGAGGCATCGACGTACGCGCTGGGCTGTTTGATCTGGTATAGCGCCAGGCTGCTGCCGAGGTTGCCGGCATCCCACTTCACGCCCACTTCGTTCTGCTTCGACTTGTACGGCGCGAACACCTGGCCGGCATTGCTGACCGGCAGGTTGTTGAAGTTGGCCGGGGCCTGGTCGCCCTGGGTCAGCGCCTCGATGTGGTTGGCATACACCGACCATTGGTCGGCGAAGCGATAGTTCAACCCGAAGACGGGACTGGTGGCGTACTGCTCGTATTCGGAGTTCTTCGCGCCATCCACGCCGTCCACGGCATAGTCGTAGCCAAGCGTGTGCAGCTTCTGGCGGCGTGCGCCGAGCGTGATCTCGAGGCTGCCATCCAGCAGGCCTAGCGTATCGGACACCGCCACACTGCGCAGCTGCGTACGGCCGGTGATGCCCGGGTCGCTGATGGGGCCGACGTTGTAGGCAAAGTCGGGAACCGGCACGTAGGCCGGCGAATAGATGTTCGTGTGGATCGGGTCCAACGAGCCCGCATAGGCCGCCTTCTTGCGGAAGCTAAGGGCCGAGAAGCCGACGTTGACACGGTGCGTGACCGATCCCGTTTCGAAGAAGCCGTTGAAGCCCGCTTCGCCGGTTGCCGTATCGGCGATATAGGGCACGGTGAAGCGCGTTTCGGTGGCATTCCCGGCGCGATCGAGCAGGGAAGGGCTGACGTAGTCGCCGAATTCGTTGCCGTGATGCGCGCCCGCCGCCATGTACCCGGTGAGCCAGGGTGCGAAGTCGTATTCCGCGCGAACCACGCCGAAGGTGTCCTCCAGCGAGGAATTGGACCAGGGCTGGGCGTAGTTGGTCTTCGCCGAGGGCGCTCGCGGCACCGAGGTGATGCCGGTGGTGTAGACGACCGAACGGCCGCCGGTGATTTCCTGCTTCTGGTAGCCCGCATCGGCGGTGACGCGCAGCTTTTCGCCGCGGTAGTCGAAGGCGACGGAGGCCGCGGTGACGCGGCGCTGCTCGCCGTCGATCGCGGTGTTGCCGTCGCGGTGGACAGCGTTCACGCGCAGGCCAAACGCATCGTTGGCACCGAAACGGCGGCCGATGTCCACGCTGCCGCCCACCTGGCTGTCGCTGCCCCAGTCGACGCCGATGCGGGTGACCGGCACGGCTTCGGCACGTTTCGGGGCGATGTTGATGTTTCCGCCGACACCGGAACCCGAGGGGCTGATGCCGTTGAGGAACGCGCTCGCTCCCTTGAACACTTCCACGCGACTGATGAGTTCCGGCGCGAGCAGCTGGCGGGGCAACAGGCCGTAGAGACCGTCGAAGGCGATGTCGTCGCTGAAGACCTGGAAGCCGCGGATGGTGAAGGTCTGCGAGAAGTTGCCGAAGCCGAAGCCGGTGCGCACGGCCGGATCGTTGGCGACGACGTCGCCCAGGCTGCGCGCCTGCTGGTTGCGGATGAGGGTGTCCGTGTAACTGGTGATGGCGAACGGGACATTCATCGCGTCCTGGTTGCCCAGCACCCCGAAGCGGCCGCCGCGGGCTACCTGGCCGCCCGCGTATTCGGCCGTGGGTGCGGCCACGCTGGCTTCGACCTGGATGCCGGAAAGCGTGGTGCTGTTGTCGCGTGCCTTCTGCTGCGGGTCGGCGGGACTGCCGGCCGCGGCATGCGCGCTTGCGCCGATGAAGAGGCTGGCCATGAGGCCAGCATGGATGGCGGAGGCAGGGGTGCCACGGAGGACAGCGGACGGGACGGGCATGGGTGGTCACAGGGATACAAATGAGAATTGATCTCATTATCACCCATCGCGCGACGGCTGCATAGCGCAGCCAGACGGTCAGACCCGGACGTCCACGGTCACGCCTTCGGCACCGGCTTGCCGTTCCACCAGCGCGAGTACCCGGCCGTCGACCCGGTGGAACTCGAGGTTCAGGCGGCGCTCGCCGAGGGCGAGATTCCGAATGCGGAGCTGATCGATGCCCAGCGGCAGACTGGGGTGGTCGATAAGCAGGCGCCGGCGCCTCCCGTCGATCTGGAGCCCGAGGCAGGACTGCAGGAGCATGAATACGCTGCCTGCCGCCCACGCCTGGGGCAGGCAGGCGACCGGGTAGGCGATGGGCGCTTCGCCGACCGCGCGCTCGAAACCGCAGAACAACTCGGGCAGGCGCATGCCGAAGTGGACCGAGGCTTCGAACATGTTCGCGAGAATGCGTATCACGTTCGCGCGGTCCCCGTAGCGCGACATGCCGGCAGCGCACAGGGCGACGTCGTGTGGCCAGACCGAACCATTGTGGTAGGACATCGGATTGAAACGCGCCGCTTCCGTCGCCAGCGTGCGCACGCCCCATCCGCTGCTCAGGGCCTTGGACGTGAGCTGCCGGATGACCGCGGCGGCGCGGCGCTTGCGTATCGCTCCCGCATAGAGAAGATGCCCGGGATTGGAACTCCGCACGCGGCAGGGTCGCTGCTCGCCATCCAGGGCCAGCGCGTAGTACTGCATGTCTTCGATCCAGAACGAGTGCTCGATCTGCTCGCGCAGCTCCTTCGCCTTCCGCCGCCAGTGTTCCGCTGCCGCGGCTTCGCCTCGCCATTCGGCCATTTCGGCCATGTCGCGAAATGCGCGGTACGCATAGCCTTGCACTTCAACCAGGGCGATGGGGCCTTCGGCGTTGCTGCCGTCCTCATGGAATACCGAGTCGTGGCTGTCCTTCCAGCCCTGGTTGGCCAGGCCGCTCGCTTCGCCGCGCTCGTAGGCGATGAAACCGCGCGGGTGCATCGCGGCGCTGTTTTCTATCCAGGCGGTAGCCGAGAGCAGGGACGGCCAGCGCTCGTCGATGAATGCGCGGTCGCCGGTGCGGCGGGCATAGGCTCCCGCAAGCATGACGAACAGTGGCGTCGTGTCCACGCCGCCGTAGTAGCGGCTGAAGGGCACTTCGTTGACCGTTGCCATCTCGCCCTTGCGGGTTTCATGCATGATCTTGCCGGGCGCCGAATCGTAGAAGGCCGAGGTCTCGCGTGCCTGGTGCTCTGCCAGGAACGAGAGCACACCCCGAGCCAGGCCCGGATCGAGCCAGAGCGTCTGCAGGGAGGTGACGATCGCATCCCGTCCGAAGGGCGTGGAAAACCACGGAATACCCGCATAGGGATAGGGACCGGTCGACAGATCGGTGGTGAGGAGGGCCAGGTCGGCATTCGACTTGTCCAGCCAGGACTGAAACAGGCGTCCGGAAGCCGTGGCGCCCGCGCCTCGCTGCCGGCGCAGACGCAGATGGCGCCACGCCCGCGCCGCCGACGTCCGGTAGCGCGGGCGGGAAGGCGTCGCACTCTCCGGCCCCACTTCGAGGTAGAGCACCCACGCATCGCGGGCGGGCAGGGTGACATTGAAGGTGGCCTGGCCTGGCGACAATTCGTTCGGCGCCTCCGAGAAGTCGATGGCGATACGGCGGAGCACGCCGTCGAGCCCTTCATAGGCAAAGCAGACGCCGGTAGACGTCATCGCCGGCGCCTGGAACTCGCCACGCCGCGTACGCCGCTCGCCACGGACCTCGAACATGTCGCGGAAATCCGCGCCGAAGCGCAACTGCAGCGGAACCTGCGTGGTGACATCGCTGTAATTGACCAGGCGGATGAACTCGAACAGCCGTCCCGCCGAAAGGAAGCGCTTCCGCTCCACGTGCATCACGCCTTGCGGCGTCGGCGAACCGAGCGACGGCAGGGGCTGGTTCGTCAGGTGGGCCGTGAAATACAGGTTGTCCTGGCTGACCGCGCTCGAGAGGAGGGATGGGCGGATACCGCCCAGGGAGAGCACGAACGACGAAAGCACGCGCGTGTCGTTATGGAATAGTCCGTCGCCCTGGCCGGTGACATTGCCGTGCGCGTCCGCGACGAGGAAGGTATCGCCTTCCTTTAATGCGAACTGCGAGACAGTGGCATGGGCCTCGGACATCGGTTCAAGGATGTCTGGTGTGTCCTCGGACATGGTGGCCTCAGGCGTTTTTGAGGTAGGCGTCCAGGTCTAGACCGGCCGGGCGCCTCAGGTGAGCGTACAACTCGGTATACGCCTGAGCCATGGTCTGTGCCGTGAAGCGCTGCTCGAAAACCTGACGAATTTGCCGCCGGTCAAGTGCTCCTGCCCGGCGGACGGCTGCGACGGCGGCTTCGAACGTCTCCACGATGAACCCTGTCACACCCTCATCGACTACCTCGGGTACCGAACCGTGCCGCCAGGCGATGACCGGCACGCCACACGCCATGGCTTCGATCATCACCAGACCGAACGGCTCCGGCCAGTCGATGGGAAACAGCAGGGCGTGTGCGTGCCCCAGGAATGCCGCCTTCTCGTCGTCGCCGATCTCTCCCACGAATTCGACGCCGGGCCCGTGGAGCAGCGGGCCGATCTCCCGGTCGAAGTACTCCCGGTCCGCGTGGTCGACCTTCGCGGCGATCTTCAGGGGCATGCCGACGGCGCGCGCTATGGCGATCGCCCGGTCCGGCCGCTTCTCGGGCGAAATACGACCGAGGAAGGCGAGGTAGTCGCCGCGTGGCCGTTCGGGCACGCGGTACGCGACCGGATCGAGCCCGTGCGGCACGTTGCCCAGCCAGTTGGCGAACGGCATCGGCGCACGCTGGGCGCGCGAAATCGATACGAGCGGATAGCGGTGCCAGCGGCGATATGCGGCGGGGAGGTCCTTCATGTCCAGCCGCCCGTGGAGCGTGGTCACCGTCCGCTCGGCAACCGCTTCAAAAAGAGGGAAGTGGATGAGATCGGTATGAAAATGAATCACGTCGAATTCGTCCGCGCGCTTCCTCAGGTCGTGCAGCATGTTCAGGTGGGCCGCGAGTTCCGATTTAAGTGGGGTGGGATCGAGGCGCAGCGCCTGATCCCGCACCGGTACGAGCCGTGCACGCGTCGCGGCATCGGCAGCGGCGAAGAGCGTGACTTCGTGGCCTTCCGCGACGAGCGCTTCCGTCAGATGGGATACGACACGCTCAGTTCCGCCATAGAGCCGGGGCGGTACGGCTTCATAGAGCGGAGCGATCTGGGCGATCTTCATCACTACGTCCTGCAAAGCGGGTCCAACTGAACCATCACGAATACGGACCGCCGCGTGGAGATACCGTGAGCGAACAGTGGAACGCGCCATTTGCCGAAGATGTCTCACCCGCCGAGGCCTGCCCACACCTCCCGCCACGCCTGTCTCACCACGCCGGCCGCATCCGGATCGCGCTTCGCGAGCGAACTCATGAACGCCTTCGCCTGTTCAAGCGTAATGTGCGGCGGCAGGGGCGGCACGTCGGGATCGGTGACGAATTCGATGACTACCGGACGCGGCTCCGCAAAGGCGGCGCGCCACGCATCGAGGATGTCCTCGGGACGTTCCACCCGGATGCCTTTGAAACCGAGCATCTCACCGTACCTGGCATAGGGGAAATCCTCGACGTCCTGGGCGGCGGCGAACTTGGGATCGCCTGCCAGCGCGCGCTGCTCCCAGGTCACCTCGTTCAGGTCGCCGTTGACGAGAACCATGACGACGAAGTTCGGATTCGACCAGCGCTTCCAGTATTGCTTGACCGTCACCAGCTCCGCGTTCCCGTTCATCTGCATGGCGCCATCGCCCACGATGGCCAGCACGGGCCTGTCGGGATGCGCCATCTTTGCCGCGATGGCGTAGGGCACGCCGCTACCCATCGTCGCCAGCTTGCCCGACAGCGAGGCCATCATGCCTTCGCGTACCTTCATGTCGCGGGCAAACCAGTTCGTATGGGAGCCACTGTCTCCCGCGATGATGGTGCGGTCGGGCAAGGCCGACGACAATTCCCAGAACACCCGCTGCGGATTGATCGGGGATGCCGGCTGCATCGCCTTGAGCTCGAGCGCGCGCCACCACTTGCGGACGTTGACCTCGATGCGCTCGCGCCACTCGGTGTCCGTCTGCTGCTTCAACAGCGGCAGCAGGCGGCGAAGCACCTCGGCACTGTCGCCGATGAGGTTCACCTCGGTCGGATAGCGCATGGAAACATTGCGCGGCGCGATGTCGATCTGCACGGCGCGCGCCTTGCCATCCTCCGGGAGGAACTCGGCATACGGGAAGGTGGTGCCGACCATCAGCAGGGTGTCGCAGTTGTCCATCATCTCCCAGCTCGGCTTCGTGCCCAGCAATCCGATGGAACCGGTGACATAGGGAAGATCGTCGGGAAGCACGGTCTTGCCGAGGAGCGCCTTGGCGACGCCGCCCTTGAGCTTCTCTGCAATCTGAGCGACTTCGGCGCCCGCTCCCAGCGCACCCGCACCCACCAGGATCGCGGGCCGCGAGCCCGCATTGAGCACGTCGGCGGCACGCTGCAGCTCTTCGTCGGAGGGGACCGGCCGGGCCGGTGCCTCGCCCACGCCTGAGTACACACTGCCGTGGGCCCGCGGCGGGCTGGGCATGGCCGGCATTTCTTGCAGATCGTTTGGCACGATGATGCAGGTCACCGCGCGTTCGGCTTGCGCGATGCGGAAAGCACGATCGATCACGTGCCGCATCTGCGCCGGGCTGACCACCGTCTCCACGTAGTTGCAAACGTCCTTGAACAGCGTGTGCAGGTCCACTTCCTGCTGGTAGTCGCTGCCCAGGGAGGAGTGCGCCTGCTGGCCGACGATGGCGACGACCGGCACATGGTCCATCTTCGCGTCATAGAGACCGTTGAGCAGGTGGATGGCGCCCGGACCGGACGTGGCGAGGCAGACGCCGACCTCGCCGGTGAATTTGGCATGCCCGCCCGCCATGAAGGCGGCCATTTCCTCGTGGCGAACGCGAATGTAATCGAAACGCTCGGCGGCGCGACCCATCGCGCCCATGATGCCGTTGATGCCGTCGCCCGGATATCCATAAATGCGCCGTACGTTCCATTCGCTCAGGCGGTCGAGGAGGAAATCACCCACGGTCTTGCGCATGACGAACTCCGGCCAAGGATCAAGCCCCGTATGGTCGTGCGCCGGAGATCGTCCGGACGTGAACGTCCGGGCATGGAAACGTTGCGCCGAATCAGCCGGCGAAACCGCCTTCGTCGAGGAACTTCTGTTCCTCGGCCGTCGTCTCGCGACCGAGCTCGCGGTTGCGATGCGGGAAACGCCCGAAGCGCCGCACGATGTCGCGATGGGCCCGTGCGTAGGGGACGAAGGGGCCGCCCAAGGCGTCGAACAGGCTTACCGACAGTTCCTGGTCGGCCATGTCCTCGGAATGCTCGAACGGCAGGTAACAGAACGCGCGCATGCCCTGGTCGAAGGCCTCGTCGTAGCCGCGCTCGCGCATGTGCCGTGCCACGAAATGGGCCAGCGGATCCGTTGCATACATGTGCGCGGTACCGCGGAAGGCGTTGCGCGGAAACTGATCGAGGAGGATCAGCAAGGCCAGGCAACCGTCCGCGCTGTCGAGCCATGCATCCAGTTCGCGTCGCGCCGCAGCCATGTGGGCGCCGAGAAAATGTTCGCGGAACGTAGCGTCGAACGCTGCGTCATCGGCGAACCAGCGGTCGTAACCTGCATCGCGCCAGAAGCGCAGGACGCGCTCGGGCGTTTCGGTCATGGGGAGGGCGGCATTTCCTTGCGACATGCTGGGATTATGTGGCACTCACACGATCGCGTCGATGGTGGTACGGTCTGCCGCTGATCAGGGGCAGGGGGGCAGCCAGGCCCCGCCATAACGCGACTGGGAGGTTCACGTCATGCGCAGGTCACCGTGGGTGTCAACGTTTTTTGCTGTGTTTTCCGCTGCCATAGGCTCGCCGTTCGCCACGGCAGCTCCCCAGGCGTCCCCTCCGCCTCCACGCAGCGCCGACGTGGTCGAGCAGATTTTCGGAGTCACCGTCCACGATCCGTACCGCTGGATGGAAGGGGAGAAGAACACGGAGTTCCAGCACTGGCTCGAAGCCGAAGGCAACGGCACGCGAGCGAAGCTGGATGCCTTGCCCACGCTGGACGACTGGCAGAAGAGGCTCAAGGCGACCAGCCTCACGGCGGTGATCCATCGCATGCAGCGGCTTGCAGGCGGCCGCATGCTCTTCATCCGTCAGGGAGGACAAGGCACCGGCAGCCTGATGGTGCGCGAGGCCGATGGTTCGGAGCGCGTGCTGCTCGACCCGTCGACACTCAAGGGTGAGGGCGGCACGCCCTCGATCACCAACTATGCGCTGTCTCCCGACGGCAGCAAGGTCGCGGTCAACGTCGACCGCGGCGGCAGTGAGTTGACCCGCGTGGATGTGTTCGACATCAAGACGGGGAAACCCTCCGGCGACAGCGTCGAAACTGTATGGGGGGAGTTCGATGCGCACTGGCTGCCCGACGGATCGGGCTTCACCTATACGCAGATGGCGCCTCCGAACGAACGCACGGGCGGCGACCCGTTGCAGGACATGCGGCTGCGCTTGCACAAGCTTGGTACACCGTCTTCCCAGGACCCGATGTTGCTACGTGCCGGCACGGGAGCGGGTGCGAACACATCGTTCCCGATCCCGAGCAACCGTTTCCCGGTGCTCGACTTTCCGGCGGATTCACGTTGGGCACTGGGCCTCGCGAACGGAGCGCAGCTCGAAAGTACCTTCTGCGTGGCGCCGGTGACGGAGGCGATCAGGCCATCCGCGAAGTGGCATTGCATCGCCAGGCCCGAAGACAAAGTCACCGACGCAGCCATCCACGGCGACACGCTCTACCTCATCTCCAGCCAAGGCCACTCGAACGGCCAGCTGCTTTCGCTGGATCTTTCGAAACCGGATGCCTCGCTGCGCGATGCCAGGCCGGTCCTGCCGCTGAAGGACGACGAGATCATCGTCGGCCTGACCCTCAACGATGCGCAGACTCTCGCCCCGGCGAAGGACGCGCTCTACCTGAAGGTGTCCACCAACGGCATCGACAGTGTCCGGCGCATCGACTACCGCACGGGCAGAGCGGAGGTAGTGCCCATGCCGCTGCCCGGCACGGCCTCCCTGCTGCGCACGAACGATCGTGAAGACGGATTCCTTCTCGAACTGCGCGGCTGGACCGCGCCACCCAAGTCATGGCGCTACGACCCGGTGGCACGCCGCATGAAAAGCCTCGGGCAGGACGAGGCCAGCCCCGCCGACTACGGCATGGTGGAGGTAACCGAAACCGAGATGACCAGCAAGGACGGCACACTCGTTCCGCTGACCATCCTGCACCGCAAGGACACGAAGCTGGACGGCAGCCATCGGGCGATCGTCTTCGGCTACGGCAGCTACGGGCTCACGCTTCAACCGTCCTTCAAGCCGGTGCGGATGGAGTGGGTCAAGCAGGGCAACATCTTCGCCTACGCCCACGTGCGCGGCGGCGGCGAGAAAGGCGAAGCGTGGCACCAAGCAGGAAAGGGCGCCAACAAACATAAAGGCGTCGAGGACTTCGTCGCCGCCGTCGACCGTTTGAGCGAACTCGGCTATAGCCGTCCGGAACGCACCGCACTCATTTCCGGGAGCGCAGGTGGCCTGCTGGTCGGTGGCGCGGTCGCGGCGTACCCGCAGAAGTTCGGCGCAGCCATCATCCTCGTTCCCGTGCTCAATCCCGTGCGCCTGATGCACGCGCCCAACGGCGCCAACCAGATCGGCGAGATGGGCGACCCGCGGAAGGCCTCGGACTTTCCAGCGATCCTCGCCATGGATCCGTACCAGCAGATCAAACCGCATACCGCGTATCCGGCGATGCTGCTGCTCGTCGGATTGAACGATGGCCGTGTCGTGCCCTGGCAAACCGGCAAATTCGTAGCGAAAGTGCGTGCGGCGAATACGAGCGGGCGCCCTGTATGGATCCGCACCGATGCGAACGGCGGGCATGGCATCCAGGCGTCGCTGGGTGCGGAAGCGGCGCAATGGGCGGACATCTTCGCTTTCCTGGACGCGGAACTGCCGGCGCCCGGTGTTCACTGAACCGCCCGCTAGACACGCCAGCCTCGGCGGCGACGACGCGGCAGCGCCAGGAAACGGGAGGCCTCAGCCTCCCTTTGCCTCGCACTGGTCGTTCTCGCAGGCGAAGTCCACCTGCGCGCCGCGGCCGACGGTGATGTCGATGTTCTTGCGGGTATCGATGACCTTGTCGTTTTTTTCGAGCGTGACGGTGTACGTACCCATCGTGATGCTGGACAGGTGGTAACGGCCACTGTCGTTGATCGTGCCGCGCCGGGTCTTGCCCGTGCTGCTCTTCGCGATGACGGTCGCTCCCGCCGGCCCGTGACCGAAGATGCTGCCCGACGTGTCCTGGCCTTGTGCCGGCGAAAATGCGATCGCGGAAACGCCCATCGCGGCGAGCATGGCGACGTGGCGGAAGGCCTTGCTGTATCCGATGACTATCATGCTTTCCCCTGGCAATCGCACCGGCACATCCGGCGCACCCCAAGTTTTATTTTGTAGCCCGTTGCATGGGTAGTCGCGGACGCGGAAGCACCGCGTTGCCTTTCGGACATCAATGCGCGGAGCCGATGCCTGTGGGAGCCGGCTCTGCCGGCGATCCCGCGGCAGCGGGCAAGCTCGCCGCAAGCACCCATCGCCGCTGAAGCGGCTCCCACAGAAGGCCGTCGTCCCCGCACAAGGCGCTGTTCCTGGAATATCAAGACGCCGGGCAGGGTGCACCGCCGTGCTGGATGGCATGGAATTCGACCGACAGGCCGAGCTCCTCTTGCGTCGGGGCAAGCACGGAATCTCCCCACACGCCACGATAGGTCGCCAGCTTGCGCTCGTAGCCGCGTTCGACCCAGCGCTGCGCGCGGCCGAGGTCGAGGACCCCGAAGCTCACGCCAAGGACGCGGGGTCCACCGCTCGCCATGGTCTGGGCTGCAAGGCCGGCGCCGTCAGGCTGCAAGGCCAATAACGCCGTGGGGCCCACGGGAATGCAAAATCCCTTTGCGCCGGCCTCGGGCAACTTCACCGGCACCGCATGGCCGAAGCCCATCCGTTCCAGCTGACGCCGATCCGCGTCGGCATCGCCTGATACCAGCCAGATCGACGAGAGTTCCCGTGCTCCGTTGGGGTGCTCGCGTGTCACCCGGTAATCGTCGGCATTGGAAGGGTCGAACTGATCGGGTGCGTAACCGGCGGCATAGTCGATGAAGAACGTGTTGCTCGACAGCGGCGGGTGGTCGAAGTCGAACGCGAACAGGCGCCAGCCCGGTTTCTTGCTGTCCGGACCGGTAAAGAATGGCGTCACCGCGTAATGCAGCGCATCCAGCGAGCCATGGATGGCATCGAGCGAGGACGAGCGGAAGCCAAAGGTACGCGCGCCCGGACCGTCCTTGAGCGCCTGCCGGTCCTCCTTCATGCCCGGATCGAAAGTGGGATCGGGTTTGGTGACGCCCAGCAGTTCGATGAAGCTGGTATCCGCGAAGCGGATATAGCGGTTGGCGACACCGCCCGGGTTGCGCCCGGGCCGCACCTGGAAGCCGAGTTTGACCGCCATCACCGAGGTGACCTCGTCGATGCCACGTCCCCAGAGGAGCACATGGTCGAGCCGCGTGGCGGGGGCGACCGGCGCGGGTGCCGCAGGCGACGCCTGCACGGCGCCAAGACACAGCAGACAGGCGGAGACGAAGGGTGCCAGACGCATGCGATTCCTCTCTGTTGGGTGGTGGTTGGAGACGCGCCTTTTATCGGTCCCGGCACGTGCGGCGGCAAGGACAATTTCCGGGCGAAAACGGCCACGCACGGGTGGCCCGCTGGCGCCTCCCACTTCCGGAAAAGCCCTGCGAACGATCAGGCGCCGGCGCTGCGGCGCAGCGACTGGGGCGACATGCCGAAAGACCGGACGAAGGCGCGGCGCATGCGACTCGAGTCGCCGAATCCCGTCGACGCGGCGATGTGATCGAGATCGAGATGGCTGGTTTCCACCGCGATGCGCGCGGCCTCCAGCCGCAGGCCTTCCACGACTTTTGCCGGCGTCGCGCCTATCTCGGTCACGAAGGCGCGGGAGAAATTCCTGGGACTCATCGCCGCGCGCTCGGCAAGCCGCTCGATCGTCATCGGTTCGGCGATGCGTGCGCGCATCCAGCCGATCAGTTCACCGAACCGGCCAGTCCTTCCCCCTTGCTCCACCAGGACGGAGTATTGCGACTGTCCGGCATGGCGCCGCTGGTGCACGACGAGCTGCTGGGCGGTGCGCCGGGCGAGGCCGGGGCCAAGATCGTCCTCCACGAGCGCCAGTGCGAGGTCGATTCCCGCGGAAATACCCGCCGAGGTCCACACCCTGTCATCCCTGACGAACATCCGGTCGGCATCGAGCCGCACCTTCGGATACAGCTGCCGGAAGCGCTCGGCGGCAGCCCAATGCGTCGTGGCAAGACGGTTGTCGAGGAGACCGGCCTGGGCAAGGAAAAACGCCCCGGAACACACGCCGGCGGCCCGGCGCCACGCGTCGCCGCGGAGCAGGGCGGCGATGTCCAGCTCGCCGGCTTCCACCTGCGCGAGGGTGCCGCCCGAGACGATGACGGTGTCGTAGCGGCCCTGGCCGATGGGTTCCGCCGTCAGGCAGACACCTGAGGAACTGCGCACCGCGCCGCCCTTGGGCGATATCACGGTGATGGTGTAGCTCTCCGGCCGGAAGCGCTCCGCCATCTCGAACACGGCGATCGGGCCGGCGGCATCCAGCAGTTGAAACCCCGGAAAAACGACGATGGCAATTTCGCGTCGCATGTGAGGTGGCGCCATTGGGCTGTCCAGTTCACGGGAAAGTGGCGTAAGCGGAAGGCGGGCGTCAAGCGCCCCCAGGCACTGGCCTCGGCGCCACCCATCCAAAACCGGGGGCGGTGACCTGCAATCTGGGGGACATCCCCGATGTCCGGAAAGAGCCGTCTCCGTAGTCTGGAATCGCAGCTCGACCTTGGGCTGTCTACCCTCTGAAGGAGAACCCTCATGGCTCGTTATATCGTTGAACGTTCCTTCCCCGGCGGACTGGATCTTCCCACCAATGAGGCTGGCGACCGCCTCTGCCGCAAGATCGTCGACACCAATGCCGAAGAAGGCGTCACCTGGGTGCACTCGTATGTGAGCCTGGACCGTACCCATACGTTTTGCGTCTACGACGCGCCGAGCCCGGAAGCCATCCGCGAAGTGGCCCGCCGGAACCAGCTACCGGTCGACAGCATTACCGAAGTGTCTGTCCTCGACCCGTACTTCTACCTCGGCGTCGGGCATGCGGGGAAGCCGGCCAAGGCGCCTTCCCGGCTGCGCTCGCCCTGGCTTCCCTTCAGTTATCTGGCCGCCTGAGGCAAGGATGCTGCAAGTGCAGCAGTTTGCTTCACTCGCCCGGAACCTGTCCGGTGGGAAACTTCCGGCAGGTTCCGGGGAGCCGGTAAGGTGGAACTCATTGAACGCGATTACGCCTTGCAGCGCCTGCACGAGGCGGTCGAAGACGCGGCACGGGGGGCAGGGCATGTCGCCCTGGTCAGCGGCGAAGCAGGCATCGGCAAGACTGCCCTCATCCGGCGCCTCGTGCGCGACCACGCGGGGGATGGTCACCGTGTGCTCTGGGGTAGCTGCGAGGCCCTGTTTTCGCCCAGGCCGCTAGGGCCGATCTATGATATCGCCGACGCCTTCGGCACCGACGTGCAGGACATGATCGGCGTCGAGGGACAACGGCCAAAGCTATTCTCCGCCATCCTGAGCAACCTGCAGCAGTCGCCGCGCGTAACGCTCATGGTCCTGGAGGACCTGCACTGGGCCGATACCGCCACGTTGGACCTCGTGAAATACCTGGCCCGGCGCATCCAGCCGCTGCGTGCACTGCTCCTGCTTAGCTATCGTGACGATGAGATAGGCGACAGGCATCCGCTGCGCATGGTGTTCGGCGACCTGCCCGCGGACGCGGCCCTGCGCATCCGGCTCCCGGCGTTGTCGGAAGAGGGCGTAGCCAGCATGGCGCTTGAATCCGGGCGTGCCGCGGACGGGGTATTCGCGACGACCGGAGGCAACCCGTTCTTCGTCACCGAGGTCCTGCGCGCCGACGGCGTGCCCGCCACAGTGCGCGATGCCGTGCTTGCGCGCGCCGCGCGACAATCGCCGTCCGTGCGGGCCCTGCTCGACCTCATCGCGATCGTGCCTGCGCGCGTGGAAGTCTCGACCATCGATGCCGTTCTTACCCCTCTCGACGAAGATATCTCGGCTGCCCTCGCATCGGGACTCATCGTCGTCGCCGACGGCTGGTATGCCTATCGCCATGAACTGGCGCGCATCGCGATGGAAAAGTCCCTGGCCCCTCCGTTGGCGGCCGCGCTGCATGCACACATGCTGTCCTGCCTCGAAGCCAGTGACGCTCCTGTCGCGACCGCGCGGCTCGTCCACCACGCAGCGGGCGCGGGCGATGCATCGGCCGTCCTGAAATACGCCCCCATCGCAGCGGCGGAGGCGATTTCCCATGGATCGCATGGCGAGGCGGCAAAGCTCTATGGCGTGGCGCTGACGCACGCATCGAGGCTGTCGCCGCGCGAGCAGGCGGAACTGCTGGGACGGCGCTCTTACCAGTGTTACCTCACGGATCAGTCGGAAGAGGCCATGTGCGCTAGCCTGCGTGCCCTGGCCATCTGGCGCGACCTGGGCGAGCGCACGCAAGAAGGCCGCACCTTGCGCTGGTTGTCGCGCCTGCAATGGTTCGCAGGGTGCAACCGTGAGGCCGAATCCTATGCGGACCAGGCGGTGGCGATGCTGGAACAGCTGGCCGAAGACAGCGAGTTTGCGTGGGCGTTGAGCAACCGGTCCCAGTTGCACATGCTTGCCGGACGTACCGGCGAAGCGGTGGCGTGGGGCAACCGCGCCATCGAACTCGCCCGGCGCATCGGCGATACCGAGGTGTTGTGTCATGCGATGAACAATGTGGGCACGGCGATGCATGCCCGTGGCGACCTCGAGGGCAGGGCGCTGCTGGAACAAAGCCTGTCCGTCGCGCTCGAACACGGCTACGGCGAGCATGTCGCCCGGGCCTATGCAAACTTGGCCAGCACCGAGGTCACCATGCGCGATTACGCCGTGGCGGCACGCGTCATCGACGAGGCCGGCCGGTACTTCGCGGAGCGCGACCTAGATTCCTGGGCGAACTACGTACTGGCGTGGAAGGCCCGGCTGGATTTCGAGCAGGGACGCTGGGACGCCGCCGCCCGGCTCGCCAGCCAGCTCATCGTGCGCGACGCGGTGGCGCCGGTGACGCGGATCCCCGCGATGGCCGTGCTCGCACGCATACGCCTGCGCCGCGGCGATTCAGGAGCCACCGCATTGATCGATGAGGCCAGCGAACTCGCCGCCAACACGGGCGAACTGCAGAGGCTTGCGCCGATCGCGGCTGCGCGCGCCGAGGCGGCGTGGCTACGCGGGGATACCACCCTCGACGATCCATGGGTGCGGCAGACCTACGAGATGGCCGAGGACCTGGGCGATCGTCGCGAACTGAGCGAACTGGGTTTCTGGTGCTGGAAGCTCGGCGAAGGGAAGGGGAAATATCGCGACGTGAATGACCCCTACGCCATGCAATGGGATGGCGACTGGAAGGCGGCCGCCGAAACCTGGCGCCGCCTCGGGTGCCCCTTCATGCATGCGATGGCGCTATGGGATGGCGATGAAAGCAGCAAGCTCGAGGCGCTGGCGATATTCGAGGCGCTGGGTGCCTGCGCGACCGTCAAGCTTTGCCGCGCGCAATTGCGGCAGGCGGGGGTGCGCGGCGTGGCACGAGGCCCACGTGCCACCACCGCGGCGAATCCCGCCGGCCTGACCGCGCGCGAATGCCACGTGCTGGGCTTGCTTGCCGATGGACTGTCGAACGCGGAAATCGCCAGGCGCATCGTGCGCTCGGAGAAAACCGTCGAGCACCATATATCGGCAATCCTGCGCAAGCTGGACGTCTCTTCGCGCGGCGAGGCGGCAGCTTCCGCGAGACGGCTCGGCCTGCCGGATCGAGGGAGCCAGGATCCATCCTGAAGCAGGTGGCGCAAGGCGCCACAAGCCAGGGCAGAGCAGGGCATGGCAGCATGGAAGGGTGTTCACCCGCGAGGTCGCCGCCATGTCGTACCACGAGCATGCAACCGCCGGAGCCAGGCCATGAGGGCCGCGTGGATTACCGATGCCACCGGTGGCGATCTCTCGATCACCGTCGGCGACGCGGACCCGCCGATGCCCGGAGAGGACCGGATCCTGATCGACGTCGAGGCCGTGGGCCTCACGTTCGCGGAACCGACTTGGGTCACGAATGGCAGCCAGCCTCTGCCCGATGGGTCGCCGCGTCCCTTGCCAGTCATCATCGGCCACGAATTCGCCGGGCGCGTCGCCACCGCCGGCGCGGGCACATCGGGCTTCGCCACGGGAGACCGCGTCTTCGGCCTGATCGATTTCTGGCGAAACGGTGCAGCGGCGGAACAGGCCAGCGCGTTGCCGGGAGAAATCGCACGCCTGCCCGACAACGTGACCGCCCAGGACGCATGCACGCTGCCGATCGGTGCGCTCACGGCCTGGCAGGCCTTGTTCGATCACGCGAAGCTGGTGCAAGGAGAAACCGTGCTCGTCCACGGTGGCGCCGGCGCGGTCGGCACATTCGCCATCCAGATCGCGAAGGATGCCGGTGCACGCGTGATCGCCACGGCCCGCGGGAAGGATGCCACGGCAGTCTGCCTGGAGCTCGGCGCCGAGCGCGCGATCGACACGGATGCGGAGCGCTTCGAAGATGTCGCGGGACCCGTGGACGTCATATTCGACACCGTAGGCCGCCAGTTGCTCGAGCGCAGCTGGGGATTCCTGCGCCCTGGCGGCCGGCTGGTAACCATCTCGGGCGAGGCGGAAGACGCGCCGTCGCCGGAGCGCGCGGCGAAACTGGGCATCCAGGCTTATTGGTTCATCGTCAAGCCTGACCCGGCCCAGCTTCGCGACATTGCGGCGCGCGTCGCGGACGGCCGGATCAAGGTACTGATCGATCGCGACTATCCGCTCGCCGAAGCGCGCAGGGCATTTGAAGAAGCCAATAACCGGGCAAGGCGAGGCAAGACCATCCTGCTCGTCGGCAAGCCTTGAGCGGCACGCATTTCTCGTCCGGGTCCTACCAGATCCGGACCCGGCGATCCGGAGCAAGGTAAAGCGACTGATCCGGCTTGACGTCGAATGCCTTGTACCAGGGGTCCAGGTTGCGCACCGTCCAGACCCGCTGCGGTGCCGGAGCATGAGGATTGCTCAGCAGCCGCTGACGCAGGTCGGCGTCGCGGTATTTGAGCCTCCATATCTGCGCCCAGCCGAGGAAGAAGCGCTGATCCCCGGTGAAGCCGTCAAGGACGGGGGAGGGATTTCCTTTCAACGAAACCTCGTACGCGTCGTACGCGATGGCCAGTCCGCCAAGGTCGGCGATATTCTCGCCGAGGGTCAGGGCGCCGTTGACGTTCATCCCCGGAAGTGGCTGGTAGGTGTCGTACTGGCGCGCGAGCGCTTTCGTACGCGCCTGGAAACCGTCGATGTCAGCCGGCGTCCACCAGGTCGCAAGGCGTCCCGTTTCGTCATAGTGCGAACCCTGGTCGTCGAATTGATGGCTTATTTCGTGTGCGATCGACGCACCGATCCCGCCATAGTTGATCGCTGCATCGGCGTTCGGATCGAAGAAAGGTGGTTGCAGGATGGCCGCGGGAATGACGATCTCCACGGCCGAGAAGTTGGCGAATGCGTCCACCGTCATGGGGGTGACCCGCCATTCGGAACGATCGAAGCGATGGCCAAGTTTGCCGATCTCGCGATCAAAGGCGAAGGCCCGGGCCCGCTGTTGGTCGCCGAAGGCATCGTCGGCACGGATGTCGAGGCGGGAGTAGTCGCGCCATCGATCCGGGTAGCCCACCTTGGGCCGGAACGCTGCGAGCTTTGCGCGGGCACGGAGCTTGGTTTGCGGGGTCATCCAGTCGAGCGCCTGGATGCGCAGGTCCATGGCGGATAGCAGGTTGCGGACCAGCGCTTCGGCGGCGACCTTATAGTCCGCGGGGAAATAGCGCGACACGTACGCCTTGCTCACCTCGTCCGGTACGGCATCGACCGCAAAGGCCACGCCCCGTTTCCAGCGCGGCTCCGGCTGCTCCACGCCACTGACGATGCGGGAATGGAGCTCGAAACGCTCTTGCGCGAAGGCACGCGGCAGCACGTCGCCGTATGCATCGAGGACGGCGACGCGCAGGCTGTCCTTGAGCACCGGCAAGGGGGAATCGCCGAGGATGCGGGCGATGCCGGCAACGGCGCCGGGTTGCACGATCACGAGGTCGTTCGACTTTGCGCCGATGCCGTCGAGGTATGCGTCTACGTCAAACCCCGCCATCTCGGTGCGCGCCCGGTCGCGCGTACGACGGTTGTATGTCTTTCCGGCATCGCGGCTGTCCACGCGATTCCAGCTTACCTTCGCCAGCTCGGTTTCCACGCGCAGGAGCGCGTCTGCCCGCGCCGAAGCCTCCGCCTTGGCCACGCCCGAGAGCGCGAGCAGGCGTGCAAGGTGGTCGCGGTACGCGACGCGTGTCTGGATCATCGGCGGGTCCGTCCGCAGGTAATACTCCCGATCGGGCAGGCCAAGGCCGGCTTGCGCGATCTTCAGCACATAGGCAGCGGTATCGCGGTCGTCCTGCGTGACGGCCACTTCGAATGGGCCGGCGATACCTTCCCGTGCGGCCTGCGCGGAGAGACGCGCATAGTCTTCACGCGTCGCCATCGCATCGATTCGGTCCAGCCAGGGTTTGACCGGTGCAAGGCCCTTCCTTTCTATGCCGGCTTCATCCAGGAACGCGCCGTACGCGGCTCCCGCCTTGTCATGGGGATTCTTCCGGGCGGCCTCGAGGATGTCCTTGAGGCGTTGCCGGTTGAGTTCATCCAGGTGCGTGAACATGCCAAAGCTGGATTTGTCCGGCGGTATCGGCGTGTCGCGGTCCCAGCCTCCGTTGGCGTAGCGATAGAAGTCCACGCCCGGCGGAACCTCCCTGTCCATGCCCGTCACATCGAACCCGAATGTTCCCACTACGGGTTTTTCCGATGCCGGCGCAGGTGATGGCGACACCGCGCCCAAGACGAACAGGGCAGCGCCCAGGGCAATACCGGTCTTTCCCATGTCAGCTTCCGTAGGACGTTAAACGTAGGCCAGCAAGCGCCCGCAGCAGATCACTGCCAGCCACAGTACCAGCGACAGGATAGCCTGCGCCTTGGCGAGCGGAGGCGCAGGGGTTCCCCTGTCCCATACGGCAACGGACCGGTAAACGCCCAGGTGGAAGAGCAGGGCATTGAGGCCTGCGAGGACGATCAGCGACAGCTTGAGCAGGAACGCCGGGTTGGACAGAAAGTCCCGAGGCTGGGTGGAGAACATCGCCACCCCGGCAGGGACGACCAGCACCAGGCTGGCCACCGACCAGGGCAGCAACTGGCGGCCCAGCGCCGACACCGCCAGCGAGCGACCCCAGCCAAGCACGCGCAGGTCGAACAAGGCGGCGGCGCCCACCAGGATCACGAACCCTGCGATGTGAATGATCTCGACGATCGGATAAAGCAGCAGGCTGTCCCGCATGGCCTTTGCCAGCGGCGTCTCCGCCAGCCAGCCGGCCAGTTCGTCCATCAGCGCAGTTCCGTCGTCTTGCCGCCGATGGTGATGCGTTCGGCACGCATCTCGTCGGACTTCGTGCGGTGGGGGTAACCATAGACTTCCGCCCGGGTACCGGCCGCCAACATATTCTTGTCGAGGCCGCGGGCTTCCATGCGCGACGGCGGTGCGAGCACCACGTCCCAGCTGCCGTCATTCGTCTTCAGGCGGACATGACCGTGGGGCTGGGTGTAGCTTGAGGACTCGATGACACCCGACAAGTTCAAGGGGCGACTGGCGTCGTATTCGCTCCATCCGTGATGCGCCAGGGCGGAAGTGGCCGTCAGAGCGGCCAGCACAAACCAGCGTTTCATGGCGATCTCCCGTGCTTCAGGGTAGGGGGAGTGTACGACCAGCCCGCCCGTTCCACTACCGGGAAGGCCAACCGGGCATTTCTCGATGCCGGGGTTTCGTGTCATCGTAACCGCGATGTATCGCGCAGCCGGGGAAACTTCTGGAATGGCAAGCCTCTCATTCGAAGACGATGACCTGACCGGGCTTGCTGCGCACGGGCTTCCGCCCTTGCCGCCGGCCGCGGCGAGCGGCTACGTCGCGAACGAAGGCGCCCGCATCTGGTATGCAAGCATCGGGGCGGGGCCGCCGGTGGTCCTGCTGCATGGTGGCCTGGGTAACTCAGGGAACTGGGTGTATCAGGTCCCCGCCCTGGTCGACGCAGGCTATACGGCCGTGGTGATCGACAGCCGCGGCCAGGGACGCTCGACCCGTGATACCACGCCCTACAGTTACGAACTCATGGCGTCCGATACCCGCGCCGTGATGGACACGCTCGGCGTTGCCAGGGCCCCCTTCATCGGCTGGAGCGACGGAGCCGATATTGCCCTTGTCCTATCGCGGGAAACGCCGGACCGTTCGGCGGGTGTATTTTTCTTCGCCTGCAATGTCGACAGTACCGGTACCAAGCCGTTCGAGGCGTCCGCAACGATCGACCGGATCTACGAGCACCACGTCAGGGACTACGCCGCGCTTTCCCAGCAGAAGGATGGCTTCGAGGCGATGCGCGACGACCTGAACAAGATGCAGGCGGACCAGCCCAACTACGGTCCCGACCAGCTTCGGGAGATCGCCGTGCCGGTATGGAGCGTGCTGGGCGAGCACGACGAGTTCATCGAGCGCGCGCACGCCGAATACATCGCCCGTAGCATTCCGGGCGCGAAGTTCGTGCTGCTGCCCGGCGTCAGTCATTTCGCTCCGTTGCAGCGGCCGGAGACCTTCAACCGGGCCATGCTCGATTTCCTTGGCTCCCTCAGTTGACGCAGGACGAACTCCACGTAAGGCCAGGCTGTGTACCACCGCGCGGGTCGTAGCTGATGACCATCGGCCTGCCGGCGCGGCGAACGTGCAGCACGACCGGCATGTCGAGGCTGCTGGCCGCCGGATTGATATCGAGGCTGCTCTGGAGGACGTCGCCATTGCGGAGCCCGGCCCGTTCGGCTGCGGAGCCGTTCACGACGCCATCGACTGTCGCCCCGGCCGAAAGGCGCACCGGAGTCGCAAAGCCGAGATCGAAGATGCGCACGTCTTTCTTCGTGGCGTGCATGCACTCGCCGAAGGCACCCTGTGCAGGAAAGATGAGTTCGCCCGCCATCATGTCGTTCCAGTCGCCGACCGCCCATGAACCGGCACGCCTAGAAAGCACGTCGAGCCAGGTATGCCGGTCGGAAGGTTCACCCGCGTTGATGCGGGCGTTCATTTCATTCGCGAGGTCGAGGACACTGACATGATTCCCATGAGCCTTGAGCTTCGCATCCAGGTCGGCGAGGTACATGGTGCCCCGGTTGTAGGGGAGCAGCCATGCGTTGCGGCCTGACCACACGACGCCGGGCATGGCACTGTTCGGCAAGGTTCGCTTCGCGTTCGTGTAGTAGCCGGCGCTTTCTTCGCTGACCAACTCCAGGTATTCGGCGGGCGTGTAGAGGCCGGCGGCGTTGGGAACGGTGAGCGCGACGTAGTTGGCCAGACCTTCCGTATACCAGTCACCTTCGACGTCTTCCTTTTCCAGGTAGCGTGCAAGGC